>JBDSAK010000156.1:0-7200 GCA_039922195.1 Mycobacteriales bacterium | reverse complement strand
GCACGTGCGGCCGCGCGCCGTTCTTCGCGCGCCGAGCCGGGTGTCGGCCAACCCTCCGTCGGCCAGGCGAATTCGTCGGTCACTGCGCTCTCCTCGGCAGGTGGACGACCATGCGTGCCCCGGTCGGGGCATTGACGTCGGCCCGGATCGAGCCGCCGTGCAGGTCGACCACCCAGCGGGCGATCGCCAAGCCGAGACCGGTGCCGCCGACGGCCGCCGACCGTGACGCGTCGCTGCGGAAGAACCGTTCGAAGACCCGCTCGGCGTCCTCGGGCGCAATGCCCGGACCCTCGTCGGAGACCTCGAGTCCGACCCCGCCATCGGCCGTACCCCGCGCCCGCACGTCGACGCAACCGCCCTGCGGCGAGTGCCGGAGCGCGTTGTCCAGCAGGTTCGCGACGACCTGATGCAGGCGCTCGGCGTCACCGACGACCGCAAGATCAGGTGGTACGACGTCGACGGCGATGCGTACGCCGGCGCCGGCCAGATCTGCAGCCACCTGCGCCTCGTGCGCTGCCTGTTCGAGGAACGGCCCGAGGTCGAACGGAGCCAAGTCGATCGGCACGCCGCCGGACTCGAGCCGGGAGAGCTCGAGCAGCTGCTCGACGAGCCGGCCCAGGCGCTCGACCTGCCGGAGCAAAGTCGCCAGCGTGTGCGGATCCGGTGGCTCGACGCCGTCGACCAGGTTTTCGAGCACCGCCTGCAAAGCGGTGATCGGAGTACGCAGCTCGTGCGAGACGTTGGCGACCAGGTCACGACGCATCCGGTCGACCTCACCGAGTTCCGCCGCCATCCGGTTGAAGGCCCGGGCCAGTTCGCCGACCTCGTCACGACTGCTCGCGGTCACCCGCAGGGTGTAGTCCCCCGCCGCCATCGCCCTGGCGGCGGCGGCCATTTCGCGGAGGGGCGATGTCATCCCGCGAGCCATGAACTGCACCATCAGCAAGGCGAACAGCATCGCGAGGAGGGCCCGGGTCGGCGACTTGATTCCGGTCTGATAGCCGAACACGATCGCGACGATCGCGACCGAAACAGCGATGACAATGAGGACGCTGAGCTTGCCCTTGACGGAGGTGAGCCGGTCGAGCGGTCTCACCCGCGCGCCTCGACGGCGTACCCGACGCCGTGCACGGTGCGCAGGAGTCCCTCGCCGAGCTTGCGCCGTAGGGCGGCGACATGTGAATCGACTGTGCGCGTGCCCGAAGCGTCGCGCCAGCCCCAGATATCGAGCAGCAACTGCTCGCGCGTGTGTACGACGCCCGGCCGCGACGCGAGCCGGAACAGCAGCTCGAACTCCGTGGGCGTCAGGTGGATCTCAGTCTGTCCGCGGCGCACGCGGCGCGTGGCCGGGTCGACGACGAGATCCGCGACCGAGACGACAGCGCCCACGGGTGCGGCCGCAGATCGCTCGACCCGGCGCAGTACTGCCTGTATCCGGGCGACGAGTTCGCGCGGCGAGAACGGCTTGGTGAGGTAGTCGTCCGCGCCGACCCCGAGGCCGACGAGCAGGTCCGTCTCGCTGTCCCTGGCGGTCAGCATGACGACCGGGACGGGCCGCTGCGCCTGGATCCGCCGGCAGACCTCGATGCCATCGAAACCAGGCAGCATCACGTCGAGTACGACGAGGTCGGGCAGCATCCGCTCGACGAGGGCTACCCCGGACGGGCCGTCGCCAGCGGTCTCGACGACGAAGCCTTCGCCGCGCAGGCGGGCCGCAACAGCGGCGGCGATCGTCTCTTCATCCTCGATGACTGCGATCGCCCGCTGCTGCATGTGGCGAGTCTAGGAAGCAGGTGCGAGCAAATGGCGCAGGAGTTGTGCAGACCCTGCGCAGGTCCGGCTAGCTGCAGTCGCGGCAGTACGTCTTCTTCTCGTTCGCCAGCTGGCTGCGGTGCTTGACCAGGAAACAACTGCGGCAGGTGAACTCGTTGGCCTGGACGGGCACCGGGCGAATGCTCAGCTCGTCGTTGATCTCCTCGCCGCCGGCCAGCTCCATCTCGAAGGCCAGGTCGTTCTCGTCCTCGGCCACGCCGACGGGCTGCTCCGGCTTGCGAGCGATGATCTCTTCGAGACTGTCCTCAGCCTCGATCGAGCGATTGCCCGAATCGAAGTCTGGCGTCGATGCCATTTACGTCCCTTACGTCGTCCTGATCGGAGTGTGGCTACCCATCAACACGCCGGGCACACGTTTAGTTCCCGGCGCAAAGTGTGGAGCGATACAAATACCGCACATTGCGTCCCGGCGGTGGATCCGCCGCGCCTGCTGCGAGTTCTTCATCACCCGAGACATTCTGACTACTGAACGCCGCAGGCGGGCACACCGTAACCGACTCGCCCGTTTGGTGCAGCAGATTGGAGTCGCAGTGGCAGCGTCGACGTCCTCCGCCCCCCCGGCAACCTGCGGAGCGCCCGTGAAGATTGCAGGCGTGTTCACCTCGATCGAATCGGACACCGGCAAGTCCTGCCAGCGGGCGGGCGGGCACCCCGGGCCCCATCGCTGGAGCGGCAGCTGGGAGGGTTGGGCGCCGGTCGACGTCGAAGCGGCCATCACCGCCGACTACGAGAAATGGGACAAACCGGACGACTGACGACCCCTTCGGCTCGAGGCCGCATCACGGTTTGGGGTGGGCCGCGAAGAACTCCCAGATCGCTTCACTCGCGACGATGTCACGCGTGGTCACTCCGAGTCCGGGAAGTCCGAACGCCCCCGGCCACGTGTGCCCGCCGCCGATCACGCTGTGCAGTACCACATCGCCTGGCCCGTCGCAGCCGGTGTACGCCGACGTCTTGACCGCCCCGTGTTGAGTCACCGTCGGCTTCGGGTCGCATCCGTTGTGGTCCGCCCACGAGGCGATATCGGTCTCGGTCGCCTCGACTACCGGATTGCCACAACAGGCCACCCGCCCTCCGGCGTACGGAACGATCTTGTCGGCCGTACCCCTGAATGCCATGAGCGCTACCGGGGTTGCCTCTGCGCAGGCCGGGTCGTAGACGAGGGCCGCCACCGGCGCGACCGCGGCGAAGCGCTTCGACGCGAAGCAGCCGAGCGCGGCCGCAAGTGCGCCGCCGTCGGACATGCCGGTCGCGTAGACGCGCTTCGAATCCAGACAGAGTGAGTCGGAGAGGGCGTCCAGCACGGTGTTCACGACTGTGATGTCACTGACCTCGCCGCCCCGCGCGACCGAACGTTGGTTGTAGTGACGCGGATCGCCTTGCCCGTCGAGTGCGACGAGGACGAAGCCGTTGCGCTCGGCGACCGACGTCAGGCCTGAGTAGAGCAACTGCTGGTCCGACCCCGCTCCGTAGCCGTGGAAGCTGAAGACCAGCGGTAGCCGGCGCCGCCCGTCGTACTCCTCCGGGAGAAAGAGGATGTACCGCCGGGCGGGCCCGCCGGCAACCTTGATCGTCGACTCCGATCGCCCCGTGGGCGCGGGGCGTGCCGTCGCACACGTCGCCGGACCGGCCGATGGCGATGCAGCGGTGGTCGGCACCAGCGGGCGGGTAGGGCTGGCGACCGGCGGAAGGCTCGTGCTCGCCGGCGGCGTCGGACGCGGCGTCTTGACCGCCCCGTCAGGATCCACGTCGCGCTTGTTCGTGCAACCCACGAGCAGGACAAGGCAGATCGCGCCCAACGTTGCCCGGCGAACCACACTCATTGCATCAACTGTAATTGCCTTTCCGGACAAAATGCCGTGCGCAGTCGCCCGTCCCGTCGTAGCGTGGCCATCCAACGCCGATGCGAGGAGGTGCCAGCGCCATGACTGTCTTCGTCGTGCTGACCTGTGCCCACATCCTCCGCTCGGCGCCGCCCGCTTGACCGCGTCACCACCGACGCCCGCGATCGGCGCCCCCATCAAGGGGAACTGCGTTGACTTCGTACACCTTGATCCAGCTCGGCTGGAACACATCTCGCGCCACAGACTTTTCGCAGTACACCGACGCCGGGCTCGTTCCCGCGCGTGTGATCAGGCCTGAGCGCGGCGCGAGCCTCGTCGCATTCGACGGCGTGACGAAAACGGCCCGGCTGGCGCTGGACTATGCCGATGCCATCACCTCGCTCGCTCATCCCACCGTTGGCGACTGGGTGGCGTGCTCGACGGGCGATGCGGGCCCGGCGATACGCGCGGTGCTCCCGAGAACCTCAGCTTTCGTCCGGCACGCCGCGGGCAACGAGACTGCTGCGCATGCACTGGCCGCGAACGTCGACACGGTATTCGTCGTCGTGCCACTCAATCGGAAGCTGAACCTCACCCGGATCGAACGATTCATCACCCTCGCCTGGGAAAGCGGCGCGACGCCGGTCCTCGTGCTCTCCAAGAGCGATGTCTGCGCCGATCTGCCTGCCGCCATCGACGAGGCGACGAGCGCCGCCCCCGGCGTCGACGTGCTCGCAACGAGCGCCGTGGTCGGCGACGGCGTTCACGACCTGGCGCAGTACGCCGTGCCGGGCACCACAGTCGCGTTGCTCGGCCAGTCGGGCGCGGGAAAGTCGACACTGGTCAACGCGCTCGCCGGCGAGGAGCTGATGCACACGCAGGACATCCGCGGCGACGGGCGGGGCCGGCACACGACGACACATCGCGAGCTGGTCGTGCTCAGCGGCGGCGGCATCCTCATCGACACCCCCGGACTGCGCACGCTGCTGCTCTGGGATGCCGAGGAGGGACTGGAGCGCGCCTTCGAGGACATCGAGGAGTACGCCGCACAATGCCGCTTCCATGACTGCGCGCATGTCGCCGAACCGGGTTGCGCAGTCACCGCGGCGGTAGCGTCGGGTGAGCTACCGCAGCGCCGCGTCGACAGCCATCGCAAGCTGCAGCGTGAGCTGACCTTTCTGGCCGCGAAGCAGGACAAGCGTTTGGCGGCGGAGCTGCGCAAGAGCAACAAGGTGATGTTCAAGGCATACAGGCAGCGCGACGAGCTCAAACCACGTTGATCACCTGCTCGTAGACTCGGCCGGTCGGCCGCCGAGCCGGCGATCTGCCGCGCGCACTGAGTGAGAGGGGCGAGGCATCACGGAATCGAGTGGCGCCGTGGAACTGCCCACGCCCACCGCCGTCCAGCGCACGTATCTACTGCTGCTGCTCGGCAACACGCTGGCCGCGTCGTTCATCTGGGGCATCAACACCGTGTTCCTGCTCGACGCCGGGCTGTCCAACTTCCAGGCATTCGCCGCCAACGGGTTCTTCACCGCCGGCATGGTCGTCTTCGAAGTACCGACCGGCATCACGGCGGACACGGTCGGCCGGCGCGCGTCGTACCTGCTCGGCACCGTGACCTTGGCCGTGACGACGGGCCTCTACGTTTTCCTCTGGAGCATTCATGGGCCGTTCTGGGCGTGGGCGGTCGTCTCCATCGGGCTGGGGCTCGGGTTCACCTTCTTCTCCGGCGCCGTCGAGGCCTGGCTCGTCGATGCGCTGGCAGCCACTGGTTTCGAGGGCACCCTGGAATCGGTGTTTGCAAAAGGTCAGATCGTCGGCGGCGCCGCCATGCTCACTGGGTCCGTCGCCGGCGGATACATCGCGCAGGCAACGAGCCTGGCGGTGCCCTTCCTGATCCGCGCCGCCGTACTCGTCGTCATGTTCATCGTCGCGTTCTTGCTCATGCGCGACATCGGGTTCGAACCGGCGAAGGGCCAAGGTTTCGCGACCGAGGTCCGGCGCGTGTCACGGGCGTCGATGCACTATGGCTGGCGGGTACCTGCGGTGAAGTGGCTGATGGTCTCCTCGCCGTTCGTGGCCGGCGTGCAGATCTACGCGTTCTACGCCCTGCAGCCTTATCTGCTCAAGCTGTACGGCAACCCTGAGGCGTACGGGATCGCTGGGCTCGTTGCCGCCATCGTCGCCGGTGCCCAGATCGTCGGGGGACTTGCCGGGCCGCGGATCAGGAAGCTGTTCGAGCGGCGTACCACGGCCGTGTTCGCCGCCACTGCCGCCGGCGCTGTGACGCTGGCGCTGATCTGCGTCCTCGAAAGCTTCTGGTCGGCGATCGCCCTCATCGTCGTCTGGGGCCTGCTCGCCGCGGCGGCAACGCCGGTCCGGCAGGCTTACCTGAACGGGCTCATCCCCTCGCAGCAGCGGGCGACCATCCTGTCGTTCGACTCCATGCTCGCGTCGAGCGGGGGAGTCGTGATCCAGCCCGCATTGGGGCGGGCGGCGGACGCCTGGAGCTACGGGGCTTCGTACGTCGCGTCGGCGGCGATAACGACGCTGGCGCTGCCTTTCATCCTGTTGTCGCGACGCGAGAAGGCCGCGGCCGACACCGCCAACTGAGCGTCAAGGGGATGTCGAGATGAGCACCGGCACGGGCCCGACCGTGAACGGCGTACCGGACCGGACGACGACCTTGGTGCCGTCGAGGTTGTGCTGCGACCGGTAGCCCGCCGGGATGCGCAGCGTGGCGCTCCTGGTCGGGTGCCACAGGATGCGCCGTTGCACCCTTCCCTTGGTGACGACGCAGGAATAGCCGCCGGCAATCGCGCCGGTCATGACGACCGTGCAACTGTGCACCCGCGACCCGACGAGCCAGCCGGACATCACGCCGTACGCGCGGCCGGCGGGTCCAGCCGTGTACCCGTTGGTGGTCAGGAACAGCCCGGTGAACTCGCGCTGGTCCCAGCCGTACCAGTAGGAACGCACGACGTTGGAGGCAGCCATCAGCACATAGGTGCGGGCCACGTACGCCATCGACGTGCTCCCGCCGTAGATCTCGTGTGTCCGGCGATCCTGTGGATTCCACCGGCCATAGCCGGACTCGGTGTTCCACAGCGGGAGATGGCCGACTCCCCTGTCGGCCATGATCTTCCGGACGATCGCGAGGTACCTCAGGGTGTCCTCGGGCCGCTCGCCTGCCTTGACGTAGAAGTGCGCCGTTATGGCGTCCGCGTAGCGCGCGCCGCCGGCATTGAGGTACTCGTCCAGCCACTTCGGCGAGTTCGTCGTGCGCGTGACGATGCCGGGCGACACGACGACATTGGCCGGGTCGATCGTCTTGAGCTGGATCCATGCCTCGCGCGCCATCGCCGCCATGACCTTCGGCGTACCGCTGAACATCAGCTTGGCGTTGGGCTCGTTGTAGAGCTCCCACTTGTTGATCTTGCCCTGGTATCTGATGGCCAGGGTGCGTACATAGTGTCGCCACGAGCGGATGTCCTTGGCTTCGGCGGCCGCTCCAAAGCCGTAGTAGCCCTCCTCATTCGGC
>JBDSAK010000155.1:0-3945 GCA_039922195.1 Mycobacteriales bacterium | reverse complement strand
GCTTGATCTCCGCCTCGGAGATGCCGCGTGTCAGCAGCGCCCTGCGGCGCACGACACCGCCGCCCGCATCGAGCCACTCATCCAGATCCATCAGTCGAGCGTCGCGGCGCGCGCGCCCTAGGACGTCGGACCGCTCGCATCTGTGGACGGCGAGTGGAGTTCTGGACGCAGGTGGCGGCGGAACTCAACTGGTGATCTTGGGCGCAGCCGGTTTGGCGGCGACTACCGCGTCGAACACCCGCCGCTTCGGTACGCCGGACTGCGCGGCAACGTCGGCGATCGCCTCCTTGCGCGCCTGCCCTGCGGCCTCCCGGTCGGCGACGGCGATCGCCAGGGAAGCGGGTGACCAGTCGGCGGACACCGCAGGCGCGCCACCGACGACCAAGGTGATCTCCCCGCGCACGCCGGCGGCGGCCCAGTCCGCCAACGACGCGACACCGCCGCGACGTACCTCCTCGTAGGTCTTGGTCAGTTCCCGGCAAACTGCGGCCGGGCGCTGCGGCCCGAACGCGAGCGCCATGTCGGCCAGAGATGCCGCGAGGCGGTGCGGGGCCTCGAAGAACACCATCGTGCGGCGTTCGGGGGCCAGTTCCGCCAGGCGGGTGCGCCGCTCGCCGGCCCGCCGGGGCAGGAAGCCCTCCATGCACCAGCGGTCGACCGGCAGGCCCGACACCGCAATGGCCGCGGTGACCGCGGAGGGCCCGGGAATGACGGTGACCCGGACTCCCGCGTCGATCGCCGCGGCAACGAGCCGGAAACCGGGATCGGAAACCGACGGCATCCCGGCGTCCGTCACCAGCGCGACGCGGCCGCCCCCCGTGAGCACCGAGAGCAGCTCAGCGGTGCGGCCGGCTTCGTTCGCCTCGAAGAAGGACACGATGCGCTCTGGCCGGATCTCGAGGTGGCGTGCCAACCTGACCAGTCGGCGGGTGTCCTCCGCGGCCACCACATCGGCGCCCGCCAGCGCCTCGACGAGGCGCGGAGACGCGTCGCCCACGTTGCCGATCGGCGCGGCGCACAGCACGAGCAGCCCTGGTCCGTCGGCAACCATGGCGTCATCCTCGCAGCAGGCTGCGTACGATCCCCAGGATCGCCGCGACGCTGATCCGGCGAGTCCGACCCGGGATGAAGGGCAGGAGAGTGGCGACGACGTACGCCGAGGCCACCGTGCCCGGCGCCGCCGGCCGTAGGGCGCGAGCCTCGGTCCGGGAGCGGCTCGTCTCGCCGATGCCGGACGACCGGCTGCGGGGCTGGCTGATGAGCCTGCTGGTCACCTTGATCGCCGCAGGCATGCGCCTCAACCGGCTCAGCAAGCCACCCTCGGAGGTCTTCGACGAGGTCTACTACCGCAAGGACTCGCACGACCTCTGGCGCTGGGCCGTCGAGCGCAACGCCGAAGGCAAGGGTCCGGGCTACATCGTCCATCCCCCGCTGGGCAAGTGGATGATCGGCTGGAGTCAGCGCGCGCTCGACTGGGACAACCAGCGCGTCTACGTCAAGGCCCTGAAGGGCGAGCACGCGGCGTTCAGCTGGCGGCTGGGCGCCGCCGTCCTCGGCGTCCTGACCGTGCTCGTCGTGTGCCGCCTCGGCCGCCGCCTCTTCCGGTCCACCCCGCTCGGGTGCTTCGCCGGACTGCTGATGGCGCTCGACGGCCTGCACTTCGTGCAGAGCCGAGCTGTCATGCTCGACATCGCGATCCTGTTCTGGACCGTGGTCGCCGCGGCGTGCCTGCTCGCCGACCGTGACGATCTCAGGCGGCGGCTGGCCGACCGTCTCGAGGCAGCCACCGACGGCCTCGAACCGTCATATCCAGGCCCGCGCACGGGCGTGCGCTGGTGGCGCATCGCGACCGGCATCAGCATCGGCCTGGCCTGCGGCGTGAAGTGGAGCGGCGCCTATCTCATCCCGGTGTTCGTGCTCGTCTCGTTCGGCTGGGAGATCGGCGCGCGCCGCGTCGCCGGCATTCCCTCACCGGTGCGGGCGGCGTTCCGGCGCAGCGCGGTCCCGATGGTGGCGACGCTGATGATCCTGCCGGTCATCGCCTACCTCGGCACCTGGGCCGGCTGGTTCATCACGATGGACGGCTGGCGGCGCGACTGCGGGCGGCCGGGCCCGTGGAGCGGCATGAAGCACCCGAAGATGTGCGGGCCCGTCGCCGGACTGTGGCAGTACCACGCGGAAGCGCTGAAGTTCCACAACGGGTTGAGCAGTCCGCACGCCTACCAGTCGCACACCTGGGGCTGGCTGCTGCTGGCCCGGCCGGTGTCGTACTTCTACAACGGCGCGACGCCAGGGTTCTCGCGGCACGTCCTGGCTATCGGTACGCCGGCGATCTGGTGGGGGAGCATCTTCGCCCTCGGCGCGACGTTCTGGCGGTGGATCAGCACCCGCGACTGGCGCGCCGCGTTCATTCTCGCCGGCTTCGCGGCGACGTACCTGCCGTGGTTCTGGAGCGACATGAACGAGCGGACGATGTTCCTGTTCTACGCGTTGCCCGCGCTGCCGTTCATGTGCTTGGCGCTCACCTACTGCGCGGGCCTGGCCGTCGGCTCGCGCACGGCGAGCAGCGAGCGACGCTTCTGGGGCGCCGCAATCAGCGGCGTCTACCTGCTGATCGTGCTCGCCAACTTCTACTTCATGTATCCCGTGCTGTCCGGAAAGATCATTCCGTACGGCGACTGGAAGCTGCGGATGTGGTTTTCCAGCTGGGTGTGATGCGCTAGACGTCGCCCGGCCACGGGGCCGGCGGGTTGCCGTCGAGTTGGCCCACGACCTCGCTGATGCTCCAGCGACGGAACGCGACGATGTCCGAGGGCGTCTCGAGAGTCAGCAAATACGCGTCGGAGCGACAGTACGCGTCGCATTCCTCGAGCAGTTCGCCGAGCGCGACAATGCTGCCCCGGGCAGACACCGGTAGTTCGTAGACGAGATCCATCTCGGCCTCGCCACGCGCGAGGGCCGCCGCGCGGATGGCCTCGATCTCGTCGATCCGGCCCGCGAAGTGCTTGGTGAACTGGTCCACCAGCTCGATCAGCCGTTTCGGGAGAGAGTGGTCGGCGACCTCATCCGCTTCGAGCGACATCTCCATCAGCTGAAACTCACGCAGGAGTTCCTCGACCTGCGCGCGGGATCGCAGCGAGAGGCGCAACGGATAGCGCCGCATCTCGATATGGCGCAGCTCTTCCTCGATCATCAGTCCGTTCCCCGCGCCACAGACACGCTGTCGAGTTCGAACCAGACCTCTTTGCCGATCGCCGTTGCCGAACTACCCCACTGGGCTGACAGCGCTGCGACGAGCATCAGCCCGCGGCCGGTCCCCGCGTCGCGGGAGTAGGCGCGCGGTCGCACCCTTTGCGCCGACTCATCGCCGACGGCGACGTGCAGCACTCCGCCCTGATAGCCCAGCGACAGCTCGCTCGACGAGGCCGCGTGCAGAAGCGCATTGGTGACGAGTTCGCTGACGAGCAAGCAGGCGATGTCCTCGAAGAGGGTGAGCTCCCAGTCGGCGAGGGTCGCCCGGACAAAGAGCCGGGCAGCACCGGGACTGGTCGGCTCGGCCGGCAAGGTGGCGCTCGCGAACATGGCGAACACCCTAGCGCCGGGGAGAGCGGCCGTCGCGGCGCGCCACTAGGCTCACGAAACGGTGGAGCTGAGGAGAATCGAACTCCTGACCTCTTCGATGCGAACGAAGCGCTCTACCAACTGAGCTACAGCCCCGGAAACCGCGCGGAACGCTACCACGCGAACCTACTGCCCGACGACGCGCTGCCAGCCGTGATCGGCGTACCCGTAGTCGTCGTCCTCCTCGCGTTGCACCGGGGGGTAGCCGGCAGGTTGTGACTGCGGCTGCCTGCGGGCGACCGTGGCCGCCGCCTCGACTTCGATGCGGTACGCCGCCTGCTCAGCCTCGAGTTCGCGGCGACGGGCCAGCTGGCGGGCCCGGCG
>JBDSAK010000154.1:0-2684 GCA_039922195.1 Mycobacteriales bacterium | reverse complement strand
TAGCGCAGCGAGACGCTTCGGAGCCCGTACGCGGTGCCGTAGAAGCCAAGCGCCGACTCGAACGTGCGCTTCGTCTCCCCGTATGGGTTGATTGGCCGAGTGGCCGCGTCCTCGGGAATCGGCGTCGTGTCGGGGCTGCCGTAGACCGCAGCGCTGGAACTGAAGACCAGGCGGCGGACACCGACGGCGCGCATCCCATCCAGCATGGCCACGCCACCCGCGACGTTCTGGCGGTAGTAGCGGGCCGGGTCGGCCATCGATTCGCCAACGAGCGATCGCGCGCCACAGTGGAGGATCGCGTCGATCTGCCGTTCGCGGAGGATGCGTTCCACAGCTGCCTGATCTGTGAACGAGTCCGTGTGAAGCGTGGCGTCCGGGTGCGCCGCGGACCGATGACCGGTTGAGAGGTCGTCGAGGATGTCCACCTCGTGGCCCGCGGCGAGCAGCCGCTCAACGGTCACGGCACCGATGTAGCCGGCGCCGCCGGTGAGGAGCACGCGCATCAGTCGCGGCCCAGGATTCGGCCGATGAGCCCGCGCTTCGGCTTTGGGGGAGCCGACGCGGGCGCCGGGTCAGACGAGGGCGCGGGAGCCGATTTCGGAGCTGATTCGGCCACGCTCCTCCGACGCAATGGGGGCGTGGCTTCGGTTGGGGGCGTCTCGCCGCGATACCGCATCACCTCGCCCAGCCGGTCGACGAGTCGCCTGGCTGCCGGATTCTCCCCGTCGATCTCCAACGCCTTTCGCGCAAACTGGTACGCCGTCCGGTCGTCACCGCGATCCAGCGCGACCCGAGCCAGACCCACCACCGCGATCGAGTTCTGCGGGTCGTTCTCGATCGCCTGCCAGTACAGCCGCTCGGCGGCGTCCAGTTGACCAACCGATAGGGACCGCTCGGCCTGGAGCAGCAACTCGATCACGACGCGTCCTCGAGCATCGACTGGGCCATCAGCAGGAGTGTGGGCCGGTCGTTGAGGGCGCTGTCGGCAATGACCGCGTCCAGCAGGTCGTCAAGGATCCGCCCGACGTGTGGCCCAGGCGTCAACCGCAATTCGCGGATCAGGTCATCGCCGTTGACCGCAAGTTGGCGCAGGCTCAGGGCGACCCCTGCTTCCAGCTGTTCCGCGACGCGACGGCGGAGTTCGGTCAATCCCGCTTGACGGGGAATGCCGCTGCCCGCATTGTCGGCTTCACGCAATTCGAACAACTCGTCCAACGCGCTGATGCCGACGCGGTTCATGAATCGTCGAACAGCAGCGTCACTCCAATTTGCTTCATACGAGAACATGTGCTGCTCCACCAGGTCATGCACCCGGTCCACGACGGAACGCGGCACGTGCAGCCTCGACAGGAAGGCCGCGGCCATCTCCGCGCCAACCCTGTCATGGTCGAAGAAGTGGCCGTCCTCGGTCAGCGCTTGCGGCTTGCCGATGTCGTGCAGCAGTGCTGCCAGGCGCACCGCAGGCCGATCCGACGCCGCCGCGTCGACGGCGCGCAGCGTGTGATCCCAGAGGTCCTCACCGGCGATCTTGTTCTGCGGCACCCCGGGTTGCTCGGCCAGATCCGGCGCGACGACCGCGAGCAGCCCGGTCTCGTGCATCAGCCGCAGCCCCACCGAAGGCCGTTCGGCGGTGAGCAGTCGCTCCAGTTCGATTGCGATCCGCTCCCCGGACAGGTGCGCCGCGAGGGACGCCGATCCACGAATCGCTGCGAGCGTCGCGGGCTCGATCGTGAAGTCGAGCGTCGCCGCCAGGCGCACGGCGCGGATCATGCGCAGCGCGTCCTCCTCGAAGCGGCGCGTCGGCTCGCCCACCGCGCGCAGGAGACGGGCGTCCACGTCGGCCGTCCCCCCGAAGGGGTCGACCAGCGTCCGTATCGGTCGACTGCCGGCCGCGACATCGTCGGGCGCGGGGGCGCCCCAGGCCATCGCATTCACGGTGAAGTCGCGCCGCGCGAGGTCGTCCTCGATTGCACCACCGAACTCGACGCGGTGCGGCCGGCGATGGTCGGCGTAGTCGTGGTCGACCCGGAAGGGCGTGATCTCATACTCGTCGCCGCCGCGCCGCACGGCCACCGTCCCGAACTTGTTTTCGTAGTTCGAACCCGGAAAGAGCTCCTGGATGCGTTCGGGGAGCGCGTCGGTGGTGAGATCCCAATCGTGCGGTCGACGGGCCAGCAGGACGTCGCGCAGAGACCCGCCCACGACATACGCCGCATGGCCGCCGGCCCAGAGCGTGTCGAGAAGGTCGAGGACGGCTTTCGGGACGTGCAGCTCGACGGCCGTCGCTTCCCGGGCGGACTGCGGGGTCAGTTTCGGCCGAGGAACAGGTACGTCCGCCACGCTTCGTTGCGATCGTCAGAGAGGTAGCACGTGAACAGCGAGTAGACGTCGCTGCGCGGTTCGAACGGCGGTCGCGTCAGCCGCAACCGCGCCTCGTCGACGGTTCGCGCGCCCTTGCGATGGTTGCACGATTTGCAGGCCGTTACGAGGTTGTCCCAGGTGTGGCCGCCGCCGCGATGCCGCGGCACGACATGGTCAAGCGTCAGGTCGTGCGACGTTGAGCCGCAGTACTGGCAGGTGTAGCGGTCGCGCTGGAAGACCTCGCGACGGGTCAATTTGACGCGCGGACGCGGTCGGCGGATGAGGTACTGCAGCCGGATCACCGACGGCGCCCGAAAGGCTTC
>JBDSAK010000153.1:0-2802 GCA_039922195.1 Mycobacteriales bacterium | reverse complement strand
GCGGCGGGGACGTCGCAGATCGAGGCCGCGCTCGAGCGCGGCGAGGCCGAGCTTGATCTCCTCTACCAGGTCCCAGCGTCGGCCGCGGATGCCGTCCGCGGCCTCGCGCAAGTGCTCGACGACGCCGACGAGTACTGCCGCGCAGGCCAGGAGCTGCTCACGCTGGCCGCGCCGGCAGACGTCGTCGCCTTCCGGCACTGGTTTCTCGGCGAGTTCATGCGCCAGATCCGCGGCGAGGGGCCCACGCCCTGGCCGGACTACGCGCGCGAGCACGGGGTGCTCGTCGACCAAGCTGATCGACGAAAGACGGAGAGGGCTCGCGACGATCTCGACCTGGTCACCACGGTCTCGACTGTGGCCGCGGCCGTCGTGGGCGAGCTCGAGCTGCAGCGCGTGCTTCAGGCGGTGACCGATGCGGCGACGTCACTTTCCGGCGCCGAGTTCGGCGCGTTCTTCTACAACGCCGTGGACGAGGGCGGCAAGTCCTACGTGCTGTACGTCCTTTCCGGCGTACCTCGGGAGGCCTTCGAGAAGTTCCCCACGCCGCGCAATACCGCGATCTTCGCGCCGACCTTCGAGGGCGGTCCGGTGGTCCGTATCGCCGATGTGGTGCAGGACGAGCGGTACGGCCAGAACGAGCCCTACCACGGGATGCCCCCAGGACACCTGGCCGTTCGCTCGTATCTCGCCGTCTCCGTGCGGGGCCGGTCCGGCCTGGTACTCGGTGGCCTGTTCTTCGGCCACTCGAAGCCGGGTGTCTTCACTGAGCGCAGCGAGCAGCTGGTCGTGGCCATCGCGGCGCAGGCGGCCATCGCAATCGAGAACTCGCGGCTGTTCGCGGCCGAAAAGGCGGCGCGTGCCGGGGCCGAGGAAGCCGCCGAGCGCCTCGAGCGGTTGCAGGCGATTACCGCGCGTCTGTCGCAGGCGAGCAGCCTCGACGAGGTTGCCGAGGTCGTCGTCTCCACGGCGGCGGCGGGGGTTGGGGCCGATGGTGGGATGCTCGCGACCGGCTCGCCCGACGGCACACATCTGCACGTGCTCGCCGCACTCGGCTATGAGCGAGACCTGGTCCAACAGTTCACCGACATGCCGCTCGAATGGTCCACGCCCGCGACGGATGCCATGCGCACCGGGGCGATGGTGACGTGGTGCTCGCCCGAGGACCGCGACGCGCGCTTCCCGCGCCTGGTCGGCGTACCGACATCTGCCGTTTGCGGTGTCGCCGTACCGCTGCTCGCCGGTGGACGAGCGCTGGGGGTTGCCGGCTATACGTGGGACACGGCACGCGAGTTCACCGACGACCAACTGGCCTTCCTCAGTGTCATCGCACAACAATGCGCGCAGGCCCTGGAGCGAGCGCAGCAGTACGACACGTCACTGCACGCCGCGCGCACTCTGCAGCGAAGCCTGCTCCCGGCGAGCGTGCCTGACATCGACGGTATGCGCATCGCGGCGCGCTACCAGCCGGTCGCCGACGGCTCGGTGGTCGGCGGCGACTTCTACGACGTCTTCCGCCGGTCGGAGGATTCGTGGGGGATCGTCATCGGTGACGTGTCCGGTAAAGGGGTGCGGGCCGCGAGCCTCACCGCGCTCGTGCGGCACACCGTCCGTGCACTCGGCCGGCGGACCGCCGCGACCGATGAGGTCCTGTGCGAACTCAACGACGCCATCCTCGCCGAGGATCTTGACGACAGGTTCGCCACGGTCATCTACCTCAACGCGACTCCCGGGCCCTCGGGTGTGGCGTTGCGCCTGACGATCGGCGGGCATCCGCAACCTGTACTGCGCACTCGCGAGGGCGCGGTCCGCGTGGTCGGCACGCCCGGCAGCGCGATCGGCCTCCTGCCCCATCCAGAACTGACGATCGACGAGGTGCTCCTCGCGCCGGGGGACATGATCGTCATGTTCACCGACGGCTTCATCGAAGGCCGATCGCCGGGTGGCGCCTTCGCGGATGACCTCGTTGCCGACGCGATCTCCAACAGCTCGGCGAACAGTGCCGACCAGCTGGCCGACGAACTCACCGAACTGCTGCTCGACTTTCAGCAGGGCCGGCCGCGCGACGACATGGCAATTCTCGTGCTCGAGGCGACCGACGTCGCTCAGGATCAGGCGTCGCCGCCGTACGCCTCACCCGTCACGTCGTAGAGGTGGTGGATCGGGTCGTGGATGAAGTAGCGAGCGAACGTGTCGATGGTGAAGCGCGCGCCGTCGCTGCGCCGGCCCGGCCGGTCCCACTCGTCGTCCTCGACCGAGTCGAAGCCGTGCGCCAAGGACTGCGCTGCCTCGTTGATCTGAGCTGACACGGTGGCCGGATCCTGCTCGGCGTACCGCTCCTCGATTGCGGTCGCGTCCTGGTCCCAGTTGGCGAAGAGCGGGTCGTCCTCCGTCAGCATGAGCTGCAGTCGGCCGTCGTACTTGCGAAAGACATCCCTGACGTGGCAGCCGTATTCGACCGCTGACCACTTGTCCGGGGACGGCCGACGGCGTAGGTCGTCAGCGCTGCCCACTGCCAGAATCCGCTGCCAGTCCGCGGCGTTGTCGCGCAGTTGGTCGGCCACGTTCTTGGCGTCGGCGGCGCTCGCGTCGAAGCCGCACTCGCCACACCGCTTGTCGAGGACCCAGGTCCAGTCTTTGTCATCTGGAGTGATCGTCATGGATGTGAAGATATGCCGGACGTCAAGGCGGTTGTTAGGGTTGCGCAGTTCCATGGAGGGCTCGCCTAGTGGCCGATGGCGGCGGTCTTGAAAACCGCTAGGGGTGCAAGCTCCTCGAGAGTTCGAATCTCTCGCCCTCCGCTCT
>JBDSAK010000152.1:0-7606 GCA_039922195.1 Mycobacteriales bacterium | reverse complement strand
AGCCCAACACCGATCGAGCCGGCCATGGCGCGTCGGCGGCGCGCAGGGGCGCGCCGGAGGCTCGCCAGGCAGACGCCGAGAGGATGCCGGCAACCGCGAGACCGTTGGTGATGTCGCCGCTGAGGATGCGTGCGACAGCCTCGGCGAGCGGTAGCCATTGCTCCTGCATGTCGGCCTCTTCATCAGGTCCCGCGACGAAGTCGTCCGGCTTCTCCGAGAGCGCCCGCGCGAGGTAGACGCGGTAGATCTCGTTGCTCATCCCGGGCGAGCTGTGTACGTCTACGAGCACCGACCACTCGCCCGCGCGGATGCCGACTTCCTCGGCAAGTTCGCGTGCCGCGGCGGCGAGCGGGTCCTCACCGGGCGCGTCGAGCAACCCGGCGGGCAGCTCCCACAGGTAGCACCGAACGGCCGGCCGATACTGCCGGATCAGCATGATGCGATCGCTGTCGTCGAGGGCGACAACGCCGACAGCGCCGGGGTGCGCGATCACGTCACGCTTGACGACCGCACCGTCGGGCATCCGGACGTCGTCGGTGCGGAGCGTGATGACCCGACCGGTGAAGTGCACCGTGCTGGACACGACGTCGTACGCCGGATCAGTCACCGAGAATCCCTTACGGCGCAGCGGAAACCGGCGCATCGACGGTGTCGAGCACCTCGAGCGGCAGTCGCCCGGCTGACAGCTCGGCGCGTTCGCACGCCGCCGCGACGAAGGCCGTGAAGAGCGGGTGTGCGCGAGTCGGCCGCGAGCGAAACTCCGGGTGCGCCTGCGTGCCGACGAAGAACGGGTGCACGGCGCGCGGCAGCTCACCGAACTCGACGAGCCGCCCGTCGGGCGATGTACCGGAGAAGACGAAGCCGGCGTCCTCGAGCGGCTTGCGGTAGCTGTTGTTGACCTCGTAGCGGTGGCGGTGGCGCTCGTCGACGTACGGCGCACCGTAGGCCTCCGCGGTGATCGAGCCGGCGAGCAGCTTCGCGGTGTAGAGACCCAGGCGCATCGTGCCGCCCATGTCGCGCTCCCCCGCGACGACGTCGCGCTGGTCGGCCATCGTCGCGATGACCGGGTGCGGCGCGGCGGGATCGAACTCGGCCGAGTTGGCGCCTTCGAGACCGGCGAGGTGACGGGCAACCTCGATCACCATGCACTGCAGGCCGAGACAGAGACCGAGGGTGGGGATCGAGTGCTCGCGCGCATGCCGCACCGCGCCGACCTTGCCCTCGATGCCGCGCACCCCGAAACCGCCAGGAATCAGTACGCCGTCGCACCCGTCGAGCGCCGCAGCCGCGCCCTCCGGCGTCTCGCAGTCGTCGCTGGGCACCCAGCGGATGTCGACGCGCGCGTCGTTGGCGAACCCGCCGTGCCGCAAGGCCTCGGTGACGGACAGATACGCGTCGGGCAGGTCGATGTACTTGCCGACGAGGGCGATCGTGACCGACTGCGCGGGCTGGTGCACGCGGCGCAGCAGCTTGTCCCAATCGGACCAGTCGACGTCGCGGAACGCCAGACCGAGGCGGCGTACGACGTACGCGTCGAGCCCCTCGGCGTGCAGCACCTTGGGGATGTCGTAGATCGACGGCGCGTCGACGGCGGCGACCACCGCTTCCGTGTCGACGTCGCACATCAGCGCGATTTTCCGCTTCAGCGATGCGGGGATGGGCCGATCCGCCCGGCACACGATCGCGTCCGGCTGGATACCGATCGAACGCAGCGCGGCGACGGAGTGTTGTGTCGGCTTGGTTTTCAGCTCCCCCGACGGCCCGATGTACGGGATGAGCGAGACGTGCACGTAGAAGACGTTCTCGCGGCCGACCTCATGGCGCACCTGGCGGATCGACTCGAGGTAGGGCAGCGACTCGATGTCGCCGACGGTGCCACCGACTTCGGTGATGACGACGTCGATGTCGTCGGTCGCCATCCGGCGGATGCGGCTCTTGATCTCGTTGGTGATGTGCGGAATGACCTGAACGGTGTCGCCGAGGTATTCACCGCGGCGTTCCTTGGCGATGACCGCGCTGTAGACCTGACCGGTCGTGACATTGGCTGAGCCGTGCAGTTCGGTGTCGAGGAAACGCTCGTAGTGGCCGATGTCGAGGTCGGTCTCGGCACCGTCGTCGGTGACGTAGACCTCCCCGTGCTGGAACGGGTTCATCGTGCCGGGGTCGACGTTGAGGTAGGGGTCGAGCTTTTGCATGGTGACCCGCAGGCCGCGCATCTTGAGCAGCCGGCCGAGGCTGGAAGCCGTCAGGCCCTTGCCGAGTGAGGAGGCAACGCCCCCGGTCACGAATATGTGTTTTGTCGCCACACGCTCTCCCGTGGTGCCCTCGGCGGGCTCAATGCGGCGGGGAAGACCCCACCGGTTCACGGGAGTTCACGGTAACACCGTTGGCCGTCAGTCTTCGACGCGACGCGCAGACTGATCCCGTGCCGGGGCGGGCAAACCGGGCGGATCGACGTACTGCATCGATGTGGCGAGGGCCAGCGGTACGGCGACGCTGAGCGCGAGCGCGGGAACTGCGACCCCCGAGTCGTTGAAGACGAACCCGGCCAATGACATGACGAGCACCGAGATGAAACCCGAGCGCAGGACCGGGATCGCGTCGAGCGCCCGCCGCAACCCACCGACCGGACGCAGCAACACCACCGACACAAACGCAACAGCCAGCGGTACGACGAGAGTCAGCACACTGCGCGTCAGCAGCCGCAGGTTGGCCTGCGCCTTGCGCCGGACCACCGGCCCCGCACCGCCGTGCAGCAGCTGGCCGACGAACCGGCCGAGGTGAGTCTGCGAGTCCGCCGGCCGCGCATAGTCGGCGAGAGCGAATGCGCCGACGACCGCCACTGCGCCCACAGCCGTCGCCAGGATGATGCCGCGTGAGAGCCGCCGGCTCGACACCAGGATCGCGAGCACGGCGAACGCCGGTACGAGGGCGAGTACGCCGCCGAAGTCACTGCCCCAGAGCGGACTGCCGTCGATGACGATCGCGATCGCACCCACGCCGGCGACGCCGGCGACGGCCCGGCGCGGCGTCGCGCCCACACACAGCGCCACCGCGAACAGCAGCGCGGACGTCGCGAAGACCGCGAACGCGACGTTGCCCACTCCCGCGAAACGGCCGGCGACGACCGGCGAATACCCGGCCAGGCTGGACAGTTGCAGGCGCGCGCCGGTCAGCAGATCGATCGCGATGACGACGAAGGTCGTGCCGGCGACGAATCCCTCCGGGCCGAACGGACGGCGTCGCCACGGTCCGCGCGTTGCGGCCAGGACCATGAGCCCGACGACGGTGGCGACCACGGCGATCAGGTAGCCGATCGGGTAGCGCCACCACGGTGCGAGGTGCGCGAGGTACGTCGCCGCAGGCACCGCTGCGAACGCCAGCGCCGCGTTCCGGGTGACCGACAGCACGCCGGCACGTCGTTCGCTGTTGCTGCGGCGGAGCGCGAGATACGCCCCGCCGTACAGCAGCACTTGCACGAGGACGAGCAGCAGGAAGAACGGCGGCACGTAGCGCCGGTAGCCGTCGGCGGCACGGTCCGCGTCGACGAGTTCGGCGACCGCCTCGTCCAGCGACTCCGCGGCGGACGACGCACGGGTCCACGGGCGGCCAACAGTCTCCTCGTTGCGCCGCACGCCGCGTAGCTCGAGGATCGTCGGGCCGAGATCGATGAGCTGCACGAACCCGGCGCGGCGGGTCAACGCAGACCGCAGTCGACCTGGCTCGTACCGACCGCCGACCGCCATCGCGACACGCAGATGGGAGAAATCGCCGGGGCGGTCGGACAGTCCGGCGATGAGCAGGATGTCCTGCGCGGTAAGGGTTTTCTCGACTTCGGCAACCAGTTGGTCTACCTGGGTCAGCGCGGCAGCTGATGTCCTGGGAAGCAGCTGAGCCGCTTCGATCGCGACGACCGCGCGCGCCTTCACCGCCGACGCGAGCACAGCGAGATC
The DNA here is from genome assembly GCA_039922195.1 of Mycobacteriales bacterium. Taxonomy (GTDB): domain Bacteria; phylum Actinomycetota; class Actinomycetes; order BP-191; family BP-191; genus JBDTYE01. Next base: position 3,653 of record JBDSAK010000152.1, on the reverse strand, counting down.
GGCCGGTATCGCGGGGGCCGGATGCACTTCGTCGACAGCACCGGCGCCGTCGGCGAGGGCTAGGACAGCGCCCTGGCCGAACGCGACGCGCCTGACTCCGGCATCGCGCAGCGAGTCGCCGAGCGCCCCGATCGTCGACTCGAAAGGCAAGGCTTCGTTCCGGTCGACCAGCGCAGCCAGGTCGGCGGGGAGCGAGGGAAGAGCCAGCGGATCGCCAGTCCTTCGCAGGCGACCGGTGGCCCGGTTGCCCGCACCGACCGTCGCCCACCCGTCCGCAGGAGCGGTTTCCGCATGCGGCAGGTCCGCGGTTGCGCGCACCGACAGCGAGCCGACGGCCGCGCTGCCCGCAAGCCGCCACAGCGTCGGCGTACCGCGTTCGGTCACATCAGCCCAGCGCAGCGCGGGCACGCCGACGAGGACGATCGCGCCGGGCTCGGGTTGGGGATCTGTGGCCGCCGCCGGCGACGCGCCGAACGTGAGGACCGCAACGCCGGCAACCAGCGAGGCGAGCTTTCTCATCGGCGCAACAATTCGGCGTACGCGGCGATGACAGCATCGGCGGAGGCATTCCCGTCGGGCCACTCGCGGGCTCGCGCGGCGCCTCGCTCGGCCAGTTCGGCGGCGTACGCCGGGTCGCCCAACAGGTGCTCGATCGCGGCGGCCAGCGCGGCCGCGTCCTCACTCGGAACGAGATGAATGGCATCGCCGGCCGCGAGGTCAGGCAGCCCGCCGACGGCCGCCGCGATGAGCGGGCGACCGGCGAGCATGGCCTCATGGGCCGCGAGCGGGCTGCCCTCCCAGCGGCTCGGCATGACGACGACGTCGGCGGCAGCGAGCAACTGCGGTACGTCGTCGCGCCGCCCGAGTAGGCGCACGGGCGCACCGGAGCTGTCGATCCGCTGCTGCAGCTCGTCGCGCTGCGGCCCGTCGCCCGCGATCAGGACGAGCGCCGTACCGGACAACCGGGCAGCAGCGTCGACGAGGATGTCGAATCCCTTCTGCGGATGCAGCCGGCCGACCGCGAGGACGATGCGTTCGTCACCGACGCCGAGCTGGTCTCTGACGCCGTCAGCCGACGGCGCCCCGCCCGTCAACCGCGTGGCACCAACCGGGGCGAGCACACCGCGCCCGCCGAGCGACGTGATGCGCGCGACGAGGTCCGACGACACGGCGAGGTTGAGCGTGGCGCCGCGCGCGATTCGCCGCTCGATCCAGGCCTGGACTCGACGCTTGACACCGCCGCCGAGTAGCGCGTTGTGCCAGGTGACGACGACGGGAACCCGGCCCCGCGCGGCACGCACCGCGACGTAGCCGGCCCGCAGACCGTGCGCGTGTACGACGTCAGCCCCGGCGATCTGCGCACGTACCAGGCCCACCGCGCGGCGGTCGGACAACGGCTCGAAGCCGCGAGCGATCGGCACTGCCGCGAAACGCGCGCCGGTGCTGGTGAAATCGAACAGCTGCTGCGTCGCCGCGGGTCCGCAGACAACGACGTCGGCACCGCGATTGACGAGCCGGCCGGCGAGCACGCGCACATGTGCGCCGACGCCGCCCTCGCTCGTGCCGAGCACGACGCACACCGTCGCGCCGTCGACGCCGTCGACGCCGTTAACCACGGCGCGGCACCGTGCCGCGGAGCCGCCGCAGCAGCGCGCCGAACTCCTCGCGCAAACCAGCGGCGGCCACCGCAGCAAACAACCCGGCTGCGACGGCAGCCGAGACGACCGCTGCCCGCAGGGCACCGGTCGCGCCATCGGCGTTCGCCCAGTCAGCGACAAGCATGCCGAGCGGCGCGGCGACGAACGCCCCGAGACTGCCGACGATCGCCACGCGCAGCGCACCTGCAGTGGCAGCCTGCCCGGCCGCACCGCGCAGCCACCACACCAGGGCGACGGCAGCCACCGTCATCCCCACCGTGTTGCCGATGCCCATCGCGGCGACGAGCCAGTGCCGTGACACGGCCGACGCGAGTGCGACATCCACAAGGGCAGCGACCGCGAAGCCGGCCGCGGTCGCCATGGCGGCGGCTTTGCCGGCATGCCGGGCGTACGCCGCACGGGTCAGCAGCGCGATCGCGCCGTAGCCGACCAGCCCCGGCGCGAAGGCGGCGATAGCGCGGGCCAGGTCGGCTGCACCCGCACCACCGGCCTCGGGCTGCATCAACGTCAGCAGCAACTGCGCGAGCGGCCGGGAAAGAGCCGCCAGCACCGCCGCCGCCAGCAGCATCGTCATCGCTATGGCGCGCAATGCGCTGGCCAGCGCTCCGGCGTAGCGCTGCTCATCGCCGACTGCGGCCGATTCGGTGAGATCGGGGAAGACACTCGTCGCGATCGGGACCGCGAGGATCGCCCACGGAACCATGAAGACGGTCCAGGCGAGTTCGTAGACGATGAGGCCGCCGACGACTCGGTTGGCGAGTACGACGACGACGCCGGTCGTGAGCTGCTGCGCGCCGAGGGTGATCGCTCCGGCGAGGGCGAGGCGGCGGATCTGCCGCCCGGCGCCTTCGGTCATCCGCAGCGATGGGCGCAGGCGCAGTCCGAGCCGACTCGCCGGGAGAAGCAACGGCAACGTCAGCGCAGCGACGCCGAGCGTCGTACCGAGGGAGAGGATGAGTTCTTCGCCGCGGGTGATGTCGGCAATGGAGCGGTTGCCGCCGGACTGCGCGGAGTACGTCAGGTAGGCGCCGATCACGACGAGGCTCGACAGCAGTGGCGCGAACGCCGGCGCGAGGAAGCGGCGATGCGCCTGCAGCACACCGGTCAGGACGACGCCGACGCCGTACAGCACCAGCTGCGGCATGAAGACGACGAGCAGGCGCGAGCCTACGTTGATCTTTTGCTGCCGCAGCACATCGTCGCCGACGCCGCTGAGCAGGACTGTGATGATCGGCCGGCTGAGCGCCATACCGACCAGGCTGAGCGGCAACAGGATCAGGATCGTCCAGGTGAGCAGTGCCGACGCGTTTCGCCGCGTCCCGGTGTCGTCGCGTTCGGCGATCGGCCGCGCCAGCACGGGGATGACGACGCTCGACAGCGCGCCGCCGGCGACGACGTCGAACACGATGTTCGGGATCTTGTTCGCGGTGACATACGCGTCGCCGAGTGCAGGTCCGAGCACACTCGCCTGGGTGAACACGCGCAGGATGCCGACGAAACGGGCGGCGAGCAGCACAACGGCGATGCTGGCGGCCGTCCGGCCCAGCGCCGCGCCGGTCGTCGACGCCGAGCGAGGACTCGTTGCCTCCGATGTCATGCGCGCACTGAGCTGTCGTCCACGCGGCCGAGCTGATCAAGCCAACGCAGTGGCGGCGTTGAGTCGATGACGCGACTGAAGCTGACCCGTTCGCTCGCGAGGGTGAGCACCGTGACGACGACGAGCGCGGCGATCCGCGCGGCCGGTACGGCGGCGACGACCAGCCCGACGCCGAGCGCGGCCCCGACCGCGTTCGCCCCGGCGTCGCCGAGCATTGCCCGCTCGCGCAGGTCGATCGGCAATACGCCTGCTGCGACGCCGGCACACCACGCCAGCGGCACCGCGCCCACGCGAGTGGTCAGCGCGACAGCGAGCAACCCGACGGCGGTGACTTTCGCCGCCCGACCCGGGCGCAGGTCGAGGAGGTTCGCGAGGTTGGCCGTGCCGGCGATGAGCAA
>JBDSAK010000151.1:0-8897 GCA_039922195.1 Mycobacteriales bacterium | reverse complement strand
GGCGTCTTCACGAGCAACAAGGTCAAGGCCGCGCCTGTCGTCCTGAGTCAACAGGTCGTCGCCGGGGGTAGTGCCCGTGCGGTCGTCCTCAACTCCGGCGGCGCCAATGCCTGCACCGGCAAGCCGGGGTACGCCGACGCCGTGGCCGCCGCCGAGCAGGTGGCGAAGTCGCTCGGTTGCGAGCCGGGCCACGTTGCGGTTGCGAGCACCGGGCTGATCGGTACGCGGCTGCCCATGGACCGGCTGCTGCCCGGCATCACGACTGCCGCATCGCAGCTTTCGGCGTCGAAGGGTCCCGAGGCGGCGCAGGCGATCATGACGACCGACACCGTCAGCAAGCAGGCGACCGTGACCTTGTCATCGGGCGTCGTCATCGGGGGCATGGCCAAGGGTGCCGGCATGATGGCTCCCGCCCTCGCGACGATGCTCGTGGTCGTCACGACCGACGCCGATGTCTCGTCTGCCGATCTCGCAGCTGCGCTGGTGCCGGCGACGACCCGGACCTTCGACCGCGTCGACATCGACGGCTGCATGTCCACCAACGACACCGTTCTCTTGATGGCCTCCGGCGCGAGCGGCGTACCGATCGCGGTGGGCAGTGACGACTGGGCGGAGTTCGCGGCCGGCGTCGCCGACGTGTGCGCCGACCTCGCGAAGCAGCTCGCCTGCGACGCCGAGGGTGCGAGCAAGCTGATCACGATCACCGTGACCGGCGCCGCCAGTGAAGCCGACGCGGTCGACGTCGCGCGCAGCATCGCGCGCAGTGCTCTGCTCAAATGCGCGATTCACGGTGAGGACGCCAACTGGGGCCGGGTCCTTGCCGCCGCCGGCACCACGACGTCGGACTTCGATCCCGACCTGGTGGACGTCAGCTTCAACGGCGTCCTACTCTGCGCGGGCGGCGTCGAGGTCGGCGACCGGGTCGCCGGCGCGGAAGCGCTCAAGCCGCGCGAAGTCATCATCGCGGTCGACCTGCATGCGGGCGAGGCGAGCGCGACCATCCTGACGAGCGACCTGACGGCCGATTACGTCCACGAGAACTCGGCCTACAGCACATGAGCATCAGCAGAACGAGCACCGCCTCCGACAAGGCCGCAACGCTCATCGAGGCACTGCCATGGCTCGAGCGGTTTTCCGGCAAGACCGTCGTCATCAAGTACGGCGGCAACGCGATGGAGGACGAAGATCTGCGCGCGCAGTTTGCGCAGGACATCGTCTGGCTGCGCTACGTCGGCCTGCGGGCCGTCGTCGTACACGGCGGCGGGCCGCAGATCAGCGAGCACCTCGCCAAACTCGGCGTCGAGTCGCAGTTCGCGGGCGGGCTGCGGGTGACAACACCCGAGACGATGCAGGTCGTGCGGATGGTGCTCGTCGGCCAGGTCAACCGCGACATCGTCGGCCTGATCAACGACCACGGACCGTTCGCCGTCGGCCTCTCCGGCGAGGACGCCAACCTGCTCGTTGCGCAGCGGCGGTCCGCGATCGTCGACGGCGAGGAGGTCGACATCGGCCAGGTGGGCGACATCACGTCGGTCGACCCGAGCGCCATCGAAGCGTTGCTCGCGCAGGGCCGGGTGCCCGTCATCGCGACGGTCGCACGGGGTGTCGACGGCGAGATCTACAACGTCAATGCCGACACCGCTGCCGCAGCGATCGCCGCCGCACTCGGCGCGGAAAAGCTGATGGTGCTCACCAACGTCGAAGGTCTCTACCGCGACTACGGCAAGACCGATGAGGTCATCTCGGCGATCACCGCCGACGAACTCGAGGCGCTGCTGCCGGAGCTGTCCACCGGCATGGCGCCGAAAATGGAGGCCTGCCTGCGGGCCGTACGGGCTGGCGTACCGCAAGCGCACGTCGTCGACGGTCGCGTTGCGCATTCGCTGTTGCTCGAGATCTTCACCGACGCGGGCATCGGGACGATGGTGACAGCCAAGTGAGCAGCAACGAGCAGTTGGCGGCCGCCGGCGCGACGCACCTGATGCGCAACTACGGTGCCGCCCCCATCGCCCTCGTCAGGGGTGCCGGCAGCACGGCCTGGGACGCCGACGGCAACCGCTATCTCGATCTGCTCGGCGGCATCGCGGTCAGCTCGCTCGGCCACGCGCATCCACGCCTACACGATGCAGTCAGCGCGCAGATGCGGACGTTGGTGCACGCGTCCAACCTCTACTACACCGAACCATCGCTGCTGCTCGCCGAGCGGCTGCTCGCGCACGCCGGGGTCGACGGTCGCGCGTTCTTCTGCAACTCGGGTGCCGAGGCGGTCGAGGCGGCGATCAAGCTCGCTCTGAAGCGGGGCCGGCTCATCGACCCCGTAAGGACCGGCATCGTCTCCAACGACGACTCGTTCCACGGACGCACCAGCGGTGCGCTGTCGGTCACCGGGCAGCAGGCGAAGCGCGAGCCGTTCGGTCAGCTGCTCAGTGGCGTGACGTTCACGCCGTACGGCGACAGCGACGCACTTCGCGCGGCAGTCGGGCCGCACACCGCGGCCATCATCATCGAACCGATCCAGGGCGAGTACGGCGTCGTCATGCCGCCCGCGGGCTACCTGGCCGCGGCGCGAGAGCTCGCAACGCAGCATGACGCGCTGCTCATCCTCGACGAGGTGCAGACTGGCGTCGGCCGCACGGGCACCTGGTTCCGCTGGCAGGCCGAAGGCGTCCGGCCCGACGTCATGACCCTCGCCAAGGGTCTCGCTGGAGGTTTGCCGATCGGGGTGTGCATCGGTTTCGGAGCGGCCGGCGACGTGCTCACTGCGGGCGATCACGGCAGCACGTTCGGCGGCAACCCAGTGGTCTGCGCGGCCGCTCTCGCGGTCCTCGACGTCATCGCCGAGGAGGGCCTGCTCGATCGAGCGAAGGCAGCGGGGGAGCGGTTCGCCGACGCGGTGACCGGATCGCACGAGCAGGTCGACCACGTTCGGGGCGCGGGCCTGCTGCGGGGCGTCGTCCTCCGCACGCCGATCGCCAAGCAGTTCGAGACCGCGGCTCGGCAGGCAGGGTTCCTCGTGAATGCCGCGCGCCCCGACGTGGTGCGGATCGCGCCGCCGCTGATCATCACCGACGCCGAACTCGACAGCTTTGCCGTGGCGGTGCCGGCGCTGCTCGATGCCGCGGCCGCGGCCGCGAACCCGGCCGGATAGGCTCGCCGACATGCCGCCGAAGCACCGCGCCGAGCGGGGGAGTCCACGCGACCAGCCCGCAACCACAGCGGGCGAGGCAGTCCGTCCGCGGCGGTGGCGGCGGCGGCTCGCCTGGCTCGCGGCCGCGTTGATCTCCTCCGCGGTCGTTCTGGGCGCCGTCGTGTGGGTCGGGTGCGAGTCCGGCGCCAACGCCTGTCCTGGCAAGAAGTTCGAGGCCGGCGCGACCGGAGCGGAGATCTTCGCGCGCAACTGCGCGAGTTGCCACGGGCTGCAGGGACAGGGTGACCGTGGTCCGGCCTTCGCCGCCGGCGGACCGCTGTCGGCGCTGAGCTTCGACGAACGCGTCGAGAAGACCGGCAGGGGCAAGCCGCTCAACGCGATGCCGCGCTGGCGCGGCAAGCTGACCCCCGATGAGATCCGCATGGTCGCGGCCTACACACAGGTGCTCTCGGGTCTGCCGCCGGAACCGTCCGTGGGAGGAGTGCAATGACGCAGATCCTCGTCGTCGAGGACGACCCGAACGTCCGCGGTCTGCTGCAGACCCTGCTGTCCGCCGAGGGCTACGACGTCGTCACGGCATCGGACGGGCTCGCCGGTCTCGGCGAACTCGCGGCGGAGAAGCCCGCGCTGATGTTGCTCGACCTGATGATGCCCGACCTCGGGGGCGCGCGAGTGCTCGAGCGCCTGCACGCCGATCCCGACGCGGCCGGCGTACCGGTCGTCGTACTCACCGGCAAGCTCGAGGCGGTGCCGGAGCTGCGCGACGTGCTCGGCCGCGACAATGTCTTCACCAAACCGTTCGGTGTCAACGAACTGCTCGCCCGGGTCCACGAGATCACCGGCGGGCCGAAGGAGACCCCATGACCAGGCACTTCCTGGCCGACGACGACCTCTCACCGGCCGAGCTCATCGAGGTCCTCGATCTCGCGGACACGTTCAAGAAGGACCGCTACGCCGGACCGCGCATCTTCGAGGGCCGGGCGGTTGCCGTCATCTTCGAGAAGCCGTCGACGCGCACCCGGCTGTCGTTCGAGATCGGTATAGCCGAGCTCGGCGGTCATCCCGTCATCATCGACTCGCGCAGTTCACAGCTCGGCCGCGGCGAGACGATCGAGGACACCGCGCGGGTGCTGTCGCGGTACGCCTCGATGATCGTCATCCGCACGTTCGGTCAGGACATCATCGAGCGGCTCGCGGGCGCGTCCGACGTACCCGTCATCAACGCGCTGACCGACTACGCCCATCCGTGCCAGGCACTCGCCGACCTGCAGACCATCCGCGAGCGCAAGGGCGTGCTCAGCGGCCTGACGATGACCTACCTCGGCGACGGAAACAACGTCGCCCACTCGCTGCTGTTGGCCGGCGCGCTCGCCGGCATGCGGGTCCGGGTCGCGACGCCGCCGGGCTACGAGCCGATCGACCAGGTCGTACATCGGGCCAACGAGATCGGCGCGCAAACCGGTGGTGCCGGGGTCGTCATGAACGACCCGATCGAGGCAGCGACCGGCGCCGACATCCTCTACACGGACGTGTGGGCGTCGATGCACCAGGAGGCCGAGCACGACAGCCGGACCGCGCTGTTCCAGGGTTTCCAGCTCGACGAGCAGTCGATCGAGGTGGCCGCGGACGACGTTCTCGTCATGCACTGCCTGCCTGCGCACCGCGGCGAGGAGATCTCCGCCGGCGCGATCGACGGCGAGCACAGCGTCGTCTGGGATCAGGCCGAGAACCGGCTGCACGCGCAGAAGGCGCTCATGGCGTTTCTCGACAAGCAACGCTGATGACGACACCGACGCACATCGACGACGTCCGCAGCCACGCCACGACGAAGGCCTCGCGGCGGCGGCGCATCCTCGACCTGTTGGCGCGCCAGCCGGTGCGCTCGCAGTCGGAGCTCGCGCGGCTGTTGGCGGAGATGGGTGTCGCCGTCACGCAGGCCACATTGTCGCGCGATCTGGAAGAACTCGGCGCGGTCAAGGTGCGCGATGAGGACGGCGCGCTGATGTACGCCGCACCGCCGGACACCGCACCCATCGCTCACGACCGGCTCGGCCGCGCGCTCGCCGAGCTGCTCGTCTCTGCCGAGCACTCGGCCAACATCGTCGTATTGCGCACACCCCCCGGCGCGGCGCAGTTCCTCGCATCGGCGCTCGACCGCGCCGCGTTGCCCGACATCATCGGCACCGTCGCCGGTGACGACACCGTTCTCGTCATCGCGCGCGCCGCCGACGGCGCCGCGGTCGTCGCGGCACGACTCGTCGAGCTGGCGGACAGCTAGACCCGATCTCGCAAAGACAACGGACGACGCCACCGCGGCGGCGATCGACGACAAGGAGTGAGAACACATGAAAGACAGGGTTGTCCTCGCGTTCTCCGGAGGTCTCGACACGTCGGTCGCGATCGGCTGGATCGCAGCCGAGACCGGGGCCGAGATCATTGCCGTCGCCGCCGACGTCGGCCAGGGCGGCGAGGACATGGACGTCATCCGCCGGCGCGCCCTCGACTGGGGCGCCGTCGAGTCCATCGTCGTGGATGCCAAGGACGAGTTCGCCGACGACTACGTCGCGCCGGCCATCAAGGCCAATGCGCTCTACATGGACCGCTACCCGCTGGTGTCATCGCTGTCGCGGCCGCTCATCGTCAAACACATGATTGCCGCGGTCCGCGAGCACAAGGCAATCGCGATCGCGCACGGCTGCACGGGCAAGGGCAACGACCAGGTGCGGTTCGAGGTGAGTGCCGCTGCACTGGCGCCAGACATCAAGGTGATCGCTCCGGTGCGGGACTCCGGGATGACGCGCGACAAGGCCATTGCCTTCGCCGAGGAGCGCGGCTTCAGCCTCGACGTGTCGAAGCGGTCGCCGTACTCCATCGACCAGAACCTCTGGGGCCGCACCGCGGAGTGCGGCGTACTCGAGGATCCGTGGATCACGCCGCCGGAGGATGCCTACGCGTACACCTCCGACCCGACCGTGCCGCGCGATCCGGATGAGGTCACCATCACGTTCGTCGACGGGGTACCGACCGCTCTCGACGGCACGGCATTCCCGCTGGCACAGCTGATGGCCGAGCTCAACACCCGCGCGGGTGCGCAGGGCGTCGGCCGGATCGACATGGTCGAGGACCGGCTGGTGGGCATCAAGAGCCGGGAGATCTACGAATGCCCGGGTGCGCTCACGTTGCTCACCGCGCACCGCGACCTCGAGGACATGACCCTCGAGCGCGACCACGCCCGCTTCAAGCGGCAGGTCGACCAGCGCTGGGGCGAACTCGTCTACGACGGCCTGTGGTTCTCACCGCTCAAGCGCTCGCTCGACGCGTTCCTCACCGAGTCATCGCAGCGGGTCTCCGGCGAGGTGCGGATGCGGCTGCACGCCGGTTCCGCGGTCGTCGCGGGGCGGCGCAGCGACATGTCGCTCTACGACTTCAACCTCGCGACGTACGACGCGGAGGACACGTTCGACCAGCGGTTCGCCAAGGGCTTCGTCGACCTCTGGGGTATGCCGACCCGCGTGTGGGCCGCCCGTGAGCAGCGGGCGGGCCGGGACCTGCTGCATGACTGACGAATCCAGCGCGGCCGCATCCACCGCAACCCCATCCATCGAGTCCGCCGGTGTCACCGTGCCGGCGCGGCTCTGGGGCGGCCGCTTCGCGGGCGGACCGTCGGAAGCGCTCGCCAGGCTCTCGACGAGTGTCCACTTCGACTGGCGTCTGGCGCCGTACGACCTGCTCGCGTCCCGGGCGCATGCGCGGGTCCTGCACCGGGCCGGTCTGCTCGACGACGACGAACTCGCCCGCATGCTGGACGCGCTCACGTCCCTCGACCGAGATGCGGCGGCCGGCACGTTCCGCCCGCGGATCGAGGACGAGGACGTGCACACCGCACTCGAGCGCGGTCTGCTCGAACGGCTGGGCGCACTCGGCGGCAAGCTGCGTGCCGGTCGCAGTCGCAACGACCAGGTCGCGACCGACCTGCGGCTCTACCTGCGCGACCACGTGCGCGAGGTCGTCCGCCGCGTCGTCGAACTTCAGGAAGCCCTGCTGCACCAGGCGGAAGTCAACGCCGACGTCGTCGCGCCCGGCCTGACGCATCTGCAGCACGCGCAGCCGATCTTGTTCTCGCATCAACTGCTAGCGCATGTTCATTCGCTCGCCCGCGACATCGACCGGCTGCGCGACTGGGACGACCGTGCGGCGGTCAGCCCGCTCGGATCGGGCGCGCTGGCCGGTTCGAGCCTGCCGGTCGATCCGGTGGCGACCGCCAACGAACTGGGGTTCCACTCGGCCGCAGCCAACTCGATCGACGCGGTCAGCGACAGAGACTTCGTCGCGGAGTTCCTTTTCGTGGCCGCATTGCTGGGAGTCCACTTGTCGCGGATGGGCGAAGAGGTGTGTCTCTGGACCACGCAGGAGTTCGGCTGGGTCGAGCTCGACGACGCGTTCTCGACCGGCTCGTCGATCATGCCGCAGAAGAAGAACCCCGATATTGCCGAGCTCGCCCGCGGCAAGAGCGGCCGGTTGATCGGTCACGTCGCGGGTTTCCTGGCGACCCTGAAGGGGCTCCCGCTCGCCTACGACCGCGACCTGCAGGAGGACAAGGAGCCGACATTCGATGCGGTCGACACGCTGCTGCTCGTGCTGCCGGCGTTGAGCGGGATGTTCCAGACGATGCGAGTAAACGGTGACCGGATGCGCGCCACCGCACCCGCGGGCTTCTCGTTGGCGACCGACGTGGCCGAACACCTGGTACGTCGGGGCGTTGCGTTCAACGTGGCGCACGAGGCCGTGGGCCACTTGGTCGTCTACTGCCTGAGCAAGGACTGCGACTTGGGTGAGGTGAGCGACGACGAACTGGCCTCGATCAGTCCGCATCTCACCCCCGACGTGCGCGACGTCCTCTCGCTCGACGGTGCACTGGCGGCCCGATCGAGTCAGGGTGGCACCGCTCCGGTCAGAGTGGCGGAGCAGCGCGCAGCACTGCAGCTGACGGTCGCCGACGCTCGCGAGTGGGCGGTCACTGGCCGGCAGGCACTCGGCTGAGCAATCGGCCGCTGCCGCGGCGTTTCTATCAGCGCTCGTCCCTCGACGTCGCGCGGGATCTGCTCGGCCGCGACGTGGTGTGCGAGTCCGCGGAGGGAGTCGTGCGTGCGCGGCTGGTCGAGGTCGAGGCGTATCAGGGTGCCGATGACCCGGGCTCGCACGCATTCCGCGGCCAGACGCCGCGCAACGCCACGATGTTCGGGCCGGCCGGGCACTTGTACGTCTACTTCACCTACGGAATGCACTGGTGCGCCAACATCGTCTGCGGTGCCGTCGGCGTCGCCGAGGCGGTGCTGCTGCGCGCCGCGGTTGTCACCGATGGACGAGACATCGCCGGGTCACGGCGGCCGGCGTCGACGGCGCGCGACCTCGCGCGCGGGCCGGCCCGGCTCACCAAGGCGTTCGGGATCGACGGCTCGTGGGACGGCACCGACATCGTCCGTGGGTCGTTCCGCGTGCTCGCCACACCCTCGATCGGCGGCACGGTCAGGACCGGGCCGCGAGTCGGTGTCTCCGGGCCGGGCGGCCCGACGCCGTGGCGCTACTGGCTCGACGGCGTACCCGAAGTCAGCAGCTACCGACCGGGAGTGGTGCGCACGCGGTCAGGCCGCTGACGGAGCACTCGGATCCACCGACACCGTCGGCTCGGGCGACGGCGTTGCCGCCGGGGGCTCGGCACTGGGGGACGCCGGCACCTCTGGTGTCGGCT
>JBDSAK010000150.1:0-5700 GCA_039922195.1 Mycobacteriales bacterium | reverse complement strand
GATCTCGAGAAGTACGAAACCGACATGGAGCTGCAGCTCTATCGGGAGTACCGCGACATCGTCCGGCAGTTCAGCTACGTGATCGAGACCGAGCGGCGTTTTTACCTGGCGAACGACGTCGACCTGCAGGTGCGCAACGCCGACGGCGAAGTCTTCTTCGAGGTGTCGATGCGCGACGCGTGGGTGTGGGACATGTACCGCCCCGCGCGCTTCGTCAAGAACGTGCGCGTGCTGACGTTCAAGGACGTCAACATCGAAGAACTCGAGAAGTCCGAGATCTAGTGGGATTCAACGCGACGCGTCGCTATCGCGGCGCGAAGACCGTGGACATCGCCATCCTCATCGCCGGCATCGTCATCATCGGCGGGCTGCTCATCTGGGCCCTCGCGGGCTGATCTCCGCCTGACGGGGTAGGGCCGACGGCGGGAACCGGTCAGCAGGAACGCCCGATCAGCAGGAAAGCCCGACCAGCAGGAGCGCCCGATCAGCAGGAGGCACAGTGAACGACGACGACCGCCCGACGCCGGAAACCGAGCCGGACGAGGTCCGTGACGTACCGACGACATCAACCAACCAGGCGCGCACCGAGCCGGTTCCACCGAGCCCCGCTGCAACCCCGCCGGACTTTGCAGCGCAGTCCGCAGATCGAAAGCAGCCGGACGCGAGCGAGGTGGCCTTGGCGCGGGCCGAGCCGCCGGTGCCGAGCCCCGGAAACATCAACGACGAGCACGGTCACGTCGCCGTCTCGACACTCGCCGCTGCCGGGACCTCCGAGCAGCAGGGGCACGTCGAGGGAGTGAAGACGACCGCGCTGGCGCAACCCGGCAAGCCCGACGGTGAGGTCGCGACGTAACAGCCCGACCCGAGGCGACCAACCTCTCCCGCGGGCGTCACCCGACGGTCTCGCTGCAACGAGCAGACTCCGCAACATGATCTGTGGTGCCGTGGCAGGCTAGGTACGCTCCGCTCAAGATCGACTTCACTACAGATCATCGTGGCCGCCCCGAGTCAGCCGCCTTGCCGCGTGGACAACCTCCGTGGTCGTGACAGCTGGGGCGCCCGTGTTCCGCCCAGTTCGGCCGGCGCAGGGTACGGATTTGCTGCGGTTACCCACAGATCTGATCGGCCCCCGTCTGCTGCCTCTGCTCGCTCCTAGCGTTGCCTGCAATCGATCGACGCAGGAGGCGGCATGCAGGCAAAGGACGCGGTAGGTCAGTACGGCGAGCGAGTGGCGGCGCGGCGGCTGGAGGAAGACGGGCTGCGCGTCCTCGATCGCAACTGGCGTTGTGACGAGGGCGAGCTCGACATCGTCGCGCTGCACGGGGAAGTGCTCGCGTTCATCGAGGTGAAGACGCGCACGTCCGAGGACTTCGGGGTTCCCGCCGAGGCCGTCACGCCGGTGAAACAGCAGCGGATTCGCGGGCTCGCGCAGCGCTGGTTGGCCGCACATGAGCATCCCTACAGCCAGCTGCGGTTCGACGTGTGCACGGTGGTCGCGCAGAAGTCCGGGTCCGCGGATTACCAGCACCTGCAGGGCGCCTTCTAGATGGCCATTGCCAGGACGTGGTCGGTCGCGCTCGTCGGCGTACAGGGTCATCTCGTCGAGGTGGAGGCCGACATTGCGCAAGGCATTCCGTGCCTGTCGCTGATCGGCCTCCCGGACACCGCGCTGCAAGAAGCGCGCGACCGCGTGCGTGCGGCCATCGTCAACAGCCGCGAGAAGTGGCCACAACATCGCATCACCGTCGGACTGTCTCCAGCTTCGCTGCGCAAGAGCGGCAGCGGGTACGACGTGGCGCTCGCGATCGCGATCCTCGGTGCGGCAGGCGTGCTGCCGGTGGAAGCGCTCGCGGACGTCGTGGTGCTGGGCGAGCTCGGACTCGATGGCCGGGTTCGCGTCGTGCGCGGTGTGCTGCCCGCGGTCATCGCGGCGGCGAAAGCCGGCCGCTACCGCGTGATCGTGCCCGAGGGAAACGCCGCCGAGGCCTCACTCGTCCCCGGGGTCGACGTACGCGGCGTCTCGTCGCTGGCGCAGTTGCTCCGGCTGCTCCGAGGTGAGTTGGCTGACGACGACGAGAGCTCGGGGACGACGGGAGCTGCCCCGGACGTCGGCGGCGACGACGAGGGACTGGCACTCGATCTCGCCGATGTGTACGGCCAGAGCGACGGACGGCGCGCGATCGAGATCGCGGCCGCCGGTGGCCACCATCTGTTCCTGCTCGGGCCGCCCGGTGCCGGCAAGACGATGCTCGCCGAACGGCTACCGACGATCCTGCCCCGACTCGACGACGCGGAGTCGCTCGAGGTCACCGCGATCCATTCCGTCGCGGGCACGCTGCTGACGAGGTGTCCGCTGGTGACGGCAGCCCCGTTTCGCAATCCGCACCACACGGCGTCCGTCGCGGCCATCGTCGGCGGCGGTTCGGGACTGGCCCGGCCGGGTGAAGTGTCGCTGGCGCACCGTGGGGTGTTGTTTCTCGACGAGTCGTGTGCGCTAAATTACAGGTATGGCGGCGACCGCAGACGGCTACGAACACGAAACGCGCGTGACAGACCCTGCTAAACAGCAGCTGGAGCGAGGCATTCTTCGCCGGCCAGCGAAGTTAACCCGCGCGATCGCCTACCCCGCCTTTGCTCAGACCGGGCCAAACGAGCCTTTGCCGGGTACCCAGGCGATCTTTCTGTACCTACGCCTGTCGAAGTACCACAAGGATTCGCATGACGCGATCGAGCGTCAGCGCCTCGATCTGACGCGCAAGCTACTCAGCGACGGTGGCTGGACGGTCCTTGGTGAGTACATCGATAACGATTCGGCGAGCAGCTCGGCGATTCGAACGCGAAAGGGCTGGCACGCACTCAACACGGATATTGAGGCCGGCCGGGTTCGGGCCGTCGCGTTTTGGAAGCTGGATCGCACAAACCGCGTCGCCGCAAAGTGCATTGAGTGGATCGGCACTTGCCAAGCGAGGGGCGTCGAACTGGTCTCGCACCAAGACTCGTCCGACGAACTCAACACCGCCACGGCCGGAGCGAAGTTGATGACAGGCATAAAGGCGCTGCTCGCTGAAGTCGAGACCGACACGATGAGCGAGCGCCAGAAGGCTGCCAAACGGCATTGTGCCGAGGCGGGTTTCCATCACGGTGGAACACGCCCGTTCGGGTGGGTGCCGGGGCCACGAGTGACAGATGAGTTCGGCCGGTCCGGAGTGCGACTCATACCTCAGCCAATCGAGTTCCAGGCGTTGCAGGACGCCGTGAAGATGGTTCTTGGCGGCGCTAGCCTCATGGCGGTTTCGCGCTATTGGAGAGATGCGCACGGCATCACTACAGCGCTAGGTGCGCCGATGTACGAGGAGAGCGTCCGCCGGGCGCTTATATCGCCTCGCATGATCGGCTTTCGGATGAGACAGGTGCCCGAGCATCGTCGGGGGGTCAAGGTACAGCTTTTGGACTACATCGCCCGAGACGCGCAGGGTGAGCCGGTTATCAGTCAGGAGGCCGTGTGCGATCGGCTCACCTGGATGCGACTCGTGCAGATATTGGAGGAAGCGTCGACATCAGATACACGACAGCCATGGGGTTCGCATGCATGGCTGCTCACCGGTCTCTTGTACTGCCAGTGTGGCAATCGTCTTTACGGATTCATGACTAGCCACAAGCGCGTCGACGGTAGCAAGGTCACCAACTACGTCTATCGATGTACCGCAAACCGACTCAAGGGCGCCGGCGCATGCACTGGAGGATGCAGTGTTCCTGCCCAGAAGGCGGAGGTGTTCGTCGAAGGATGGCTGTTCGCCTACCTTAGCGACGAGAGGCTGGCGGTGGCTCGTGCGCAACAGGCTGAAAAACGGCTTCTCACCCCTCACGGGCGCATCATTGGAGACCTCGAGGAGGCCCGCGCCGAACGCGACGTGCTGATCTCGCAGCAGGGCACCAACGCGTACAGGGGGGCGATGGTCGGGGTGCTTGTGGGCCTTATCGCCGCCGTGCAGGCTCGCGTCGATACTTTCGAACGGCAACTCGACGCGCTAGTCCTAGACGCGCACCCGATCGCCTCGCAGAACGCGTTAGTCACCAAGTGGCCGAACATGACTCTCGGCGAAAGGCGTCGGCTGTTGGGCCGCGTCGTTGAGAGAATTGACTCTGTTCAAGGACGCGCTCCTATGCGGGACAGGTTGACCGTCAAACCACGTCTCTGAGCCAATCTGGGCCTTCCACGGCGTCCAATATCATCACGACATCTCGCGCAAGGCTTTCAGGAATCTCCGTCTCTGCAGCGCGCGCGCCGGCCAACCAACCTGCTGCGTAGTCCTCCAGAAGGTCGGCCGGGATGAATCCGGGTGTCGCGTCATTCATCCCACACACCGTTGCGTTCCGAGACTGACAGGTCGCTTCCTCGCAACCGTGTGGCGACGCGGATGTTGCAGCTTGGTCAGCGACGTGTGCATCGCACCGGTTGCAGCGACGGACGATGCTGGCGACCCTCGTCGTTTTGGAGTCTGCCACCGTAGCCATCCCAATCCGCCGTTCGAACACGCTTCCCAGTGAACTTCGCTCGCGCGTCAATGTTGGCTGACGCGGTTGCCGAAACGGTTGCCAGATGGGTACCGGGCTACGCACAGCAAGACCGCACGAGCAATCGACGGCCGGCAACGATGCGGGCAACCGCTGGTACAGGGCCTCCACAGATTCCTCCCGTGCGCCCGCCTCTGCGGTCGGCGGTATCGAGGAAATCTCGCCGAGTCCTGCTTCTACGGGAAGCGCGGCCCGGCCCCTGACATACGGAGGTCGTGTCGATGGACTTGCTACTGCCAGTGTCGGAAGCCGCGGTCCGGTTCGGGACGCAGGTACTGCTCCGACGAGCCGAGCAGACCGAGCACGTTGTTCGCGACCCGGGGGGTCACCCCGGCCAGGCGAGAGGGATGATCATTTGGCAGGGAAGCGAGGGCCCCACTTTCACCTTCGTGGTACTTGTCGCAATCGGCAAGACGGGGATCAAGTGCTTCTTGCAACAATCGCGTAAGCGACCGCACTGTCCGCCACCGTGGTTCTCCCTGGGCACCACGGCGGCCGTCGGGGGATCGTTCGGCGTCGCCGCGGACGCCTAGTCAGCTTGCTTAAGCGCGTTTTCGGATGGTTGCCGAGATCGTTGCCAGGGGCTAGTCAGAAGTTCACCCCGTGAGCTCGCATCAAGCCCGGCAACGATGTGGGCAACCCCCGTCACGACGATCTGTCCACAGATCTGGCTCGCGTTGCTCCGTTCCTGCGCTGGCCGGCGTACTCAGGACCCATCGAGTTCTCGCGACTACGGCGAGGGCGCACAGGAGGTTGCTCATGGACTTGCTACCAGCAGTGGCCGACGCCGCTCTTCGGCTCCGCGACGCGGTCCCGCCCGGCGACTGCGTACCGGCGGCTTGGCACGCAGCGGACGTCGGCGCGGCTGCCGCATTGGCGATGGCCAGGCTTTCAGCCCTGACCGTCGCGCCGGCGTATCTGATCGCTGCCGACGGCTTCAGCAGAGCGCGGCGTCATCTAGACGGCGCGCATGCCACCGCGACCGAGGACCGCGTGTATCCCGAGCGAATCAGCCCGGGCGGCGCCAGTGCCGAAGTCTGCGAAAGTGCGTTGGTCGACCTCGCGTACCGCATCGGCGCGACGCTGACCGACGCGATGCGGCCGGCGCTCGACCCAGACGTCCTG
>JBDSAK010000149.1:0-4332 GCA_039922195.1 Mycobacteriales bacterium | reverse complement strand
TGGGTCAGCGGTTGACACATGCCGCACGGGCCGAGTTGTACGGGACAGTCAGCGCATTGATGTCGTCCGTGAGGGTGGTCAGTTCCGCACTCCCAGCGGACAAGTCGGTCGACAGGTCCGCTACAGCCCCGAAGTTGCCACGACTCGCCGCTTCGACTGCATCGGTCGTCGTCTTCAGGACCTCCTTGGACACCGTGAACCCTCGCTGCGCCAACCGGAAACCCTGATCGGCCAGATCGAGCGCGCGGAGACAGTCCGGGGTCGCGACGGTTGTCGTGAGTATCGACGGCAGTGACGCGCTAGCCGTCACCGTGACTGGCGACGCCGGCTCAGCTGTGGCCGTCACGGTCACCGCCGCGCGCGGCTCGGCATGAACCGTGACGGTCGGCGCCGGTTCGGCGACGGCGGTAACTCCTTCGCTCGCGGTCTGCGGGCGAGCCACTTCGTCACGGCCCCCCCGGATCGCCCAGCCCCCACCCGCGCCCGTCGCCAATGCTCCGACCAGGGCGGCTGCGGAGACCCACGTGCGCTGGCCTTGCGTCATGTGAAACCCCGATCTGCAGGTGCCGCAACGCGATTCGTCGACCTCACCGTCATTTCCGTGACGGAGCGGACCTATGCCGAAATGCTCAGCGGCGGAGCTGTCGATATCGAGTGGAGTCGTTCGTCGTACCGAACAGTGGGGCTACCTGGCCCCTATCCGAGAGGACGTGCTCATGGCCGGATACCTGATCCTCATCTACGGCGACGAGGAGAAGTGGACGCAGGAAAGCGAGCCGGAACAGCAGGTCAAGGGCGCTGCGCATCGCGCCTTTGTCGCCGCCGGCGGTGCCGTTACCGGCGGAGCGCTCGACGCGGTCGGCACGGCCAAGACGTTGCGCGGCGGCGCGAAGGGCCGGCCGACGGTCACGGACGGACCGTTCATCGAGAGCAAGGAAGTGATCGGCGGTTACTACGTGATTGACGCCCCAGACATGGACGAGGCGATCCGGTTGGCCAGCCTGCTCCCCGAGCTAGCGACGACGCACTGCGCGGTGGAAGTGCGGCCGGTCATGACCAACGGCTGATCCGCGGCCCGCGCAGTCTTGATTCATTCCAGAAAGTCCCCCATGATGGAAGGCGTGCCCCTGACCCAGGACTTCGAGCGCACGCTGCGTGACGCCATGCTGCGCGCGACTCGCCCGCGGCTGGCCGTGCTGGCCGCGGTCCACGCGCATCCCCACGCCGACACGGACTCACTGATCGGCGCCGTACGCCATGAGCTTCCGGCCGTGTCCCACCAGGCCGTGTACGACGTACTGCGTGCGCTCACCGCTGCGGGACTGGTTCGGCGCATCCAGCCGTCGGGGTCGGTGGCGCGCTACGAATCGCGGGTTGCCGACAACCACCACCATGTCGTATGCCGGTCGTGCGGTGACATCGCTGACGTCGATTGCGCCGTGGGCGAGGTTCCGTGCCTGACCGCTTCCGACGACCAGGGCTTTTCGATCGACGAGGCCGAAGTCACCTACTGGGGCGTCTGTCCCGACTGCGTGGCCGCACCTGCAACAGGCTGACTGCACCGAGCAATCAAGGATGAGACATCAACGACAGGAGATGGACCGACGTGCCTGAGCGTGCCGACAACACCGACAGTGCCAGCGAGAGCGAGAACCCGGCAATCCCGTCCCCTACCGCGAAAACGGGTCGACCGCACACCAACCAGGACTGGTGGCCGAACCAACTCAACCTGCAGGTTCTCCACCAACACTCACCGCGAGCCAACCCGCTGGGCGAGGACTTCGACTACGCCGAGCAGTTCAAGACGCTTGACGTCGAGGCGCTCAAGCGGGATGTCGTCGACGTCATGACGAACTCGCAGGACTGGTGGCCCGCCGACTACGGCCACTACGGACCGCTGTTCATCCGGTTGAGCTGGCACGCCGCCGGCACCTACCGCATCGAGGACGGCCGCGGCGGTGGCGGCGACGGCGCCCAGCGCTTCGCCCCGCTCAACAGCTGGCCCGACAACGCAAACCTCGACAAGGCACGCCGGTTGCTGTGGCCGGTCAAGGCGAAGTACGGCCAGCAGGTCTCCTGGGCCGACCTGCTCGTCTTCGCCGGCAACGTGGCACTCGAGTCGATGGGGTTCACGACCTTCGGCTTCGGCTTCGGGCGCAGAGACGTCTGGGAGCCCGAGGAGATCTTCTGGGGACCGGAGGACACCTGGCTCGGCGACGAGCGCTACAGCGGCGACCGGGAGCTCTCCGGTCCGGTCGGTGCCGTACAGATGGGTTTGATCTACGTCAATCCGGAGGGTCCCAACGGAACCCCGGACCCGCTTGCGTCAGCCCGGGACATCCGGGAGACCTTCGGCCGGATGGCGATGAACGACGAGGAAACCGTCGCCCTCATCGCCGGCGGTCACACGTTCGGCAAATTCCACGGCGCCGGCGACCCCAGCCTGGTGGGCCCGGAACCAGAGGCCTGCCCGGTCGAGCACCAGGGCTTGGGCTGGATCAACAGCCATGGCAGCGGCAAGGGCAAGGACACCATTACCGCGGGCCTCGAAGGTGCATGGACGCCCACCCCGATCACCTGGGACAACAGCTTCTTCGAAACGCTCTTCGGCTTCGAGTGGAACCTCACCGAGAGCCCGGCAGGTGCGAAACAGTGGAAGCCCAAGGACGGCGCGGGTGCGGACGCCGTACCCGACGCCCACGATCCGTCGGTGCGGCACGCTCCGACCATGGCAACGACCGACCTCGCCCTGATCACGGACCCGGCGTACCGGGAAATCTCCAGGCGCTTCTTCGAGAACCCCGATCAGTTCGCGGAGGCGTTCGCGAAGGCCTGGTACAAGCTGCTGCACCGCGACATGGGTCCCATCTCGAAGTACCTCGGCCCCTGGGTCGCTGAGCCGCAGCTGTGGCAGGACCCCGTGCCGGCGGTTGACCACGAGCTGATCACAGAAGACGACGGCGCGGCCCTCAAGGCCAAGGTGCTCGAGTCCGGGCTGTCGATTTCTCAGTTGGTCTCGACCGCGTGGGCGTCCGCTGCCAGCTTCCGCGGCACCGACGAGCGCGGCGGCGCCAATGGCGCACGTATCCGTCTCGAGCCGCAACGCAATTGGGAGGCGAACGACCCGGCCGAGCTGGCCACGGTGCTGCGGACCCTCGAGCAGATTCAGCAGGACTTCAACGCGGCCCAGTCCGGTGACAAGCAGATCTCGCTGGCCGACCTGATCGTCCTCGGCGGCTGTGTGGGCCTGTCACAAGCTGCGAAGAACGCCGGCCATGACATCACGGTCGACTTCACGCCAGGACGCACCGACGCTACGCAGGAGCAAACGGATGTCGCGTCTTTCCGCGTGCTGGAACCGAGAGCGGATGGCTTCCGCAACTATCTGCGGGGCGGGGAGAAGCTGCCGCCAGAGACCCTCCTGCTCGACCGGGCGAACCTGCTGACGCTGACCGCTCCGGAGATGACGGTTCTTGTCGGCGGGATGCGCGCGCTCAACACGAATTCCGGGGGAACGCGACACGGTGTACTCACCGACAAACCCGAAGCGTTGACCAACGACTTCTTCGCGAACCTGCTCGACACGCGCACCGAGTGGACGCCGTCCGAGTCGGCAGAGACGGTGTACGACGGCCGCGATCGCGACACCGGTGAGGTGAAGTGGACCGCCACGGCTGTCGACCTCGTCTTCGGTTCGCATTCTCAGCTGCGGGCAATCGCAGAGGTCTACGCGAGCGCCGACGGGCAGGAGAAATTCGTGCGGGACTTCGTCGTCGCGTGGGTCAAGGTCATGAACCTGGACCGGTTCGACATCGCTTGATGCGAATGGGCCCCGGTCTGCCCGACGTGACCGGGGCCCGAAGCGTTGCCGTGCTGTGAGACGTACGTGCGCGCTATCTACGGCACGAGTCGGTTGAGATTCCCAGTGGACGACTGCAGCAGCGGCTTCGCCGCCAGATACTCCGGGTCCTGAAAGAACGCGTCGCGCGCCGCGTCACTCGGGAACAGAAGCACCGCTAAGCGGTTGACGCGGCCATCATCGCCCGAAGTGAAGATCGTTGACGCGACCTCGTATTCCGCCCGAACGCTGGCCCCATGGCGTTTCATCACGGGGGCGATCCGGGAGCGGTAGCCGGCGTACATAGCTGGGTCGTGAATGTTGATGACGAAAACGAGGGGGGACACGGGGTGCTCGCCATTCTGTTGGTGTGAGAACGAGACAGCGCTGCTGCTGATGAGACAGCGACAGCGATCTACGACGAGGTGACGGCCGACCGGTAGCGCTCCAGTAGTGCGGTGTCGGTGATCGACCCGTGATGGTGGACCTGCCTA
>JBDSAK010000148.1:0-2888 GCA_039922195.1 Mycobacteriales bacterium | reverse complement strand
CAGGTCTTCTACGTGCACAATCGCGTGCAGGACATCGAGCACGTCGCCGAGCAAGTGCGCCACCTCGTTCCCGAAGCCCGCATCGCAATTGCGCACGGGCAGATGGACGAAGGCCAACTCGAGCGCGTGGTGCTGGACTTCGCCGACCGTGAGTACGACGTCTTGGTGTGCACGACGATCATCGAGAGCGGGCTGGACATGCCGACGGTGAACACGATGGTGGTGGACCGCGCGGACCTGCTCGGTCTCGCACAGCTGTACCAACTCCGGGGCCGGGTCGGCCGCCGCGGGCAACGGGCGTACGCGTACTTGCTGCACCCGGCCGATCGTGCGCTCTCCGAAGAGGCCTACGAACGGCTCAAGGCCATCGGCGAGTTCACCGACCTCGGGTCCGGGTTCAAGCTCGCGATGCGCGACCTCGAGATCCGGGGCGCCGGCAACCTGCTGGGCGGGGCGCAG
Organism: Mycobacteriales bacterium; assembly: GCA_039922195.1. Lineage (GTDB taxonomy): Bacteria > Actinomycetota > Actinomycetes > BP-191 > BP-191 > JBDTYE01. The sequence continues at coordinate 2,429 of JBDSAK010000148.1, read as the reverse complement.
AGTGGCCACATCGCGGCGGTCGGGTTCGACCTCTACTGCGAGCTCGTCACCGAGGCGGTCGGCGAGCTGAAAGGTGAGAAGGTGGTCGCTCCGTTCGAGGTAGTGCTCGATCTTCCGCTCGATGCTCATCTGCCTCGGAGCTACATCAGCCGTGACGACGTGCGGATGGAGGCGTATCGGCGGCTGGCTGCGGTCGAGCGCCACCGTGACGTCGACGACGTCCGGACCGAATGGCTCGATCGGTACGGCCCGATCCCGCCGCCGGCCGAGGCGCTCCTCGGTGCGGCGCGATTGCGGGCCGAGTGCGTGCGGGCGCGCGCCACGAGCATTTCTGTGCAAAAAGGAATCGCGCGCATCGACGGTCTCGTACTGCTCGAGAGCCGCAAGATCCGGCTCAAGCGGCTGTATCCGAAGGCCGTCGTCAAGGATGGCGGCGAGATCGCCGTTCCGCTCGGTGTGTCGGCTGAGGCCGTCGCCGACGTGCTCGTCGAACTCCTTCAGGAGCTCGTCGCGACCGATGCGTCTGACGAGCCGGCGACGGCAATCGAGCAGAAGTCCGTCCGGCCATCGTGACGGTGCGCCGATAGGCTCCCAGCTCCCATGAAACGGACTCTTTCTCTCATCCTGTTCGGCGCGCTCCTTGGACTCTCGGCGTGCTCGACCAACTCCGCAGTTGCGGCCAGTGTCAACGGCCACGACATCTCGAGCGCCACCGTCGTCGAGGACGTCTCGGACTTCGCCCAGTCGGCGGATTTCCGCAGCTCCCTCCAGCAGCAGGGGGTGCGGCTCACGAAGGACGGCCCCATTCCGACCGCGTTCAGTGCGCAGTGGCTCGTGTCACTGATGCAGAACGAGGTGGTCGCCCTGCTGGCCAAGCAGCGTCACGTTGCGGCGACTCCGGAGGAGGCAGCCGCGGCTCGCGCGCAGTTCCAGTCGAGTCAAGCGAGCGGAAAGGCGTTCAGTCAGCTGCCGGTTCGCTTCCAAAAGAAGCTGGTCGCCGCGGCGGCACTGCAATCCGCGCTGCGCGCGTCACTCAAGCCGGTCTCGAACGCGCCTGCGCTCCAGCAGGCCTACCAGGCGCTCCAGGCGGACTGCCCGACCAAGCAGCTTGTCGGTCACATCTTGGTCGCAACACCTGAGGCCGCCCAGCAGGTCGTCGACCAAATGCAGCAGGGCGCGAGCTTCGCTGCGGTCTCGAAGCAAGTGTCGACCGACAAGGGTTCGGCGGCGCAGGGGGGGCTCCTCATGTGCATCAACTCCGCGCAGTGGGCCCAACTCGACCCCACGTTCCGCGCCGGTGCGGAGGCCACTCCGGTCGGCGAGTTCTCCAAGCCGATCAAGACCCAGTTCGGGTATCACGTCATCGAGGTGTTGGATCTCACGCCGGACAACGCCGCCCCGCTCGTGACCGCAACGGCCCAGCCCGCGGACCCGCTCGCGCCGGTGGTCGCGTCCTACATCAAGCGCGCCAAGCTCTACGTCAATGCGCGGTACGGCAAGCTGCGTCGCCAGGGTGGACAGTTCAACATCGAGCCACCGACGCCGAAGACGGTCAAGGGCCGCCCGGCACCCACGCCTTCTTCGACGGTGGCGGATCCCGCCCCCGGCGCGGGGAGTGGAGCGAGCCAGACGCCGCCCCCGACTGCGCCGCCGACGCCACCGCCGTCTGACGCGACGTCCACCACTGCGCCGGCGTCGACGACGGATTCGACCGCTCCCGGTAGCGCAACGAGCAGTACCACCGGCCCGTGAAGCCGGCGCGGGTCGTCGTGGTCGGGCTCGGACCGGCCGGGGTCGATCTGTTGCTCCCGGTGGCTCGCACCGAGATCGAGCGCGTCCAGCACCGCTTCGCCCGTACCGGCCGGCATCCTGCCGTCGCCGAACTCGAGGCTGAAGGTGTGACGTTCACGACCTTCGACGCGGCGTACGAGACTGCGGTGGACTTCGAGGCGTTATATCCGTCGATCTCGGCAGCAGTGGTCGCGGCCGCCCATGAACACGGCGAAGTCGTCTACGCGGTGCCCGGGCACCCGGGAATCGCCGAACGAACCGTCGGTCTGCTCCGAGATGCGGCGACCGGCGGGCTCGAGGTCGTCGTGGTGCCGGGCTTGTCGTTCGTGGACCTGGCCTTGACGCGGGTCGGTCGCGACCCGATGGCCGGGATCCACATCGTGGACGCCCAGGACTTCGTTCCGTCGGCCGCCGGCCGATCCGGACCGATGTTGATCGGACACTGCATCAACACCTTGGTGATGTCGGACTTGAAGGTGGCCTTGCTGGACGCGCTGGCACCGACCACGCCCGTGGTCGTACTGCAGCGCCTCGGCCTGCCGGACGAGTCCGTCCTCGAGATCCCGCTGGTAGATCTCGATCGGGTTGTTGTGCCCGACCACCTCACGTCAGTGTTCGTCGACGCAGGGGAGTACGCG
>JBDSAK010000147.1:0-3218 GCA_039922195.1 Mycobacteriales bacterium | reverse complement strand
GGCTACGAGAGCCTCGGGTACGAACCGGCCGCCGAACTTGCCGAAGTGACCGGTGTCCTCGCGGATGTCGGACGTCATCGCGCAGGAGTCGCGGGGTGAGAACCGATGGCAACCATTTCGGCAACAGCCTGCCGGGGATCGCCGCCGGTGACGAGGCATTTCCCGACGAGCACAGCGTCGGCCCCGGCCTTCGCGTAGTCGGCGATGTCGTGGGGACCGCGGACACCGGACTCGGCGACCTTGACGATGCCGTGCGGCACCATGGGCGCGAGTTTCTGGAAGACGGCGCGGTCGATCTCGAGTGTCTTGAGGCTGCGCGCGTTGACGCCGACCACCTTGGCATCGGCGTCCAATGCGCGGTGCAACTCCTCTTCCGTGTGCACTTCGACGAGCGGCGTCATGCCCAGCGACTCGACCCGCTCGATGAGGCTGACCAACGCCGTCTGCGGCAGTGCAGCCACGATCAACAGGACGAGGTCAGCACCATACGCGCGGGCCTCCCACACCTGGTATGGCGTCACAACGAAGTCCTTGCGCAGCACCGGGATGTCGACAGCGCGGCGTACTGCCGTGAGGTCGGCAAGACTGCCGCCGAATCGGCGCTCCTCCGTCAGGACACTGACGATCGCTGCTCCCCCGTCGGCGTACGCCGACGCGAGCGCAGCCGGGTCGGGAATGGGCGCGAGGTCGCCGCGGCTCGGTGACTTGCGCTTGACCTCGGCAATGATCGCGACGCCCGGCTGGCGCAGGACGGCGACCGCGTCGCGCGCCGGGTCGACCCGCTGCGCGATCCGCTTCAGCTCGTCGAGCGGAACCTCGGCCTCACGTCGTGCGAGGTCTTCTCTGACGCCGATGACGATCTCGTCGAGCACGCTCACACGCAATGACACCTCGAGCAGAGCGAGCGGCACCGAGCGTGCCGCTACGGGTAAGGCTGCGAATCGTACCGGTTGCGCAGCGTTACCTCCGCAGCGGCTCCAGCCCTCACGTCAGGTCCTCACCGCGCGACTGCGCGTCCCACAGGCCTGCATCACCCGCGACCTCGGTCTTCTGCCGCGAGTTCTGCGGGCCGTCGTAGCGGCTCGACATCGCCGCCCAGCGCGAGCCGCGAACAGCCACCAGAAATCCACTGCAGGCAACCAGGGCCCCGCCAACTACGGCGACCCACGGCCACCCGGTCGCCGTGTTGTCCGGTGCTCCGCCTACCGAGACGCCACTCGCCGCCGGGTTCGACACACCATCAGCGGCGACAATGATCGCGAGTATCCCGACCAATACCAGTACCACGCCAACGGCCCGGCGGCCACGACGCACAGTCGCGGCTACCCCCACAACGCCAGCCAGTGCCGCGAGGCCCAGGGCGCGCGCCACATCGCCATACACCGAATCTGCCGTCATCGTGCCGCCGCCGAATGGTTCGAGTCTCACCCAGTCACGACTGGCGGCCAGCAGGAGCAGTGCGGCTCCAAACGCGCACAGCAGCAGTGCCGCCCCGTACTCGCGCCGTGGCGTCACCCGATCGGCCGCAGCGTCTCCGCGCGGGCGATGGCGTGGAGCACCGCGCCGGCCTTTGCGCGGCACTCGGCGTCCTCGGTCGCCGGATCGCTGTCGGCCACGATGCCGGCGCCGGCCTGCACGTACGCGCGGCCGTCACGCAGCACCGCGGTGCGGATCGCGATCGCGGTGTCGAGCGACCCGGCGAAGTCGAGGTAGCCGACGACACCGCCGTAGAGGCCGCGCCGCGTCGGTTCGAGCGCTTCGATGATTTCCATCGCGCGCGGCTTCGGCGCGCCCGACAGCGTGCCCGCAGGAAAGCACGCGAGCAGTACGTCGAACGCGGAGTTGCCCGCAGCGACCTGGCCGACGACCGTGGAGACGATGTGCATGATGTGCGAGTAGCGCTCGACGGACATGAAGTCGACGACGTCGACCGAGCCCGGAGCGCAAACGCGGCCGAGGTCGTTGCGGCCCAAGTCGACGAGCATCACGTGCTCGCTGCGTTCCTTGGGGTCGGCGAGCAATTCGGCGGCCAGCGCTGCGTCGTGTTCGGGTGTTGCGCCCCGGGGCCGACTGCCCGCGATGGGGTGCATCATCGCGTGCCCGTCGGTGACCTTTACCAGGGCCTCCGGGCTCGACCCGACGATGTCGAAACCGTCGAACCGCAGCAGGTACATGTACGGCGAGGGGTTGCTGCGCCGCAGCATCCGGTAGACGTCGAGCGGCTGCGCTCCCGTCTCCATCTCGAAGCGTTGCGAGACGACGACCTGGAAGGCCTCGCCGGCGAAGATCTCTTCCTTCGCCGCAGCGACGGCCCCGCGATAGCCGGGAAAGCGCGATACGTAGTCTGGCTGCACCAACTCGTCGTACTCCGCGACACTCGCCGGCGACGGTGCGGCCAGGTCGCCTGCCATGGCGTCCAGACGGGCGACCGCGTCGGCATACGCCTCGTCGACACGCTCGTCACTGTTGTCCCAGTTGACGGCGTTCGCGATGAGCCAGACCGAGCCGTCCACGTGATCGAGCACGGCGAGGTCGGTCGCGAGCATCATCGCGAGCTCCGGTAGCTGCAGGTCGTCGACCGCGGTTTCGGGCAACCGCTCGAGCCGGCGTACGACGTCGTAGCCCAGGAAACCGACCATGCCGCCGGTCAGTGGCGGGAGATCGGGCAACGGCTCGGTCTGCAGCCAGGACACGGTCTCGCGCAGAGCGTCGAGCGGGTCGCCGCCGGACGGTACGCCGGCCGGCGGGGTACCGAGCCAGGCCGCCTTGCCCTCGACCTCGGTCAGGACCGCGGCCGACCGGGCGCCGACGAAGGAGTAGCGCGACCAGACACCGCCATGCTCGGCGGATTCGAGCAGAAATGTCCCGGCCCGGTCGCCGGCCAGCTTGCGATAGACCCCGACCGGCGTCTCCGCGTCACCGAGCAAGCGGCGCACGACCGGGATGACCCGGCGGTCCTTGGCCAGCTCGCGGAACCGAGCGAGGTCGGGGGTTGCCCCGCCGTTCACGGCGCGCCCACGACGGCCGGGAGCACGTCCGCGTCCCAGCAGGTGCGGTCGCCCGTGTGGCAGGCCGCGCCGACCTGGTCCAGTCTGACGAGGATCGCATCGCCGTCGCAATCGAGCGCGACCGATTTCACCCATTGCAGATGACCCGACGTGTCACCCTTCACCCAGTACTCCTGGCGCGACCGGCTCCAGTACGTGCAGCGACCGGTC
>JBDSAK010000146.1:0-5290 GCA_039922195.1 Mycobacteriales bacterium | reverse complement strand
AGCAGCGGTCCAGCGCCGGGAGGATCTGGTCGGCCTGTCCGATCGGGTCGGAGGGGAACAGCATGTTGCCGAGCTCTCCACTCGACAGCGCCGCTGAGAGACCGTCGCGGTCGAAGCGTCGGTTGATGCCGACTGCGCCCCCCACCCCGATGAGGGTGAAGCCGAAGGACAGCTGGATCGGCGGGCGGAACGTGCCCGACAGCACCGCCGCCACGGATAGCGGCTCGCCCAGGTCGAGCGAGGCGAAGCCCGCAACCACGACCACGCCCAGGTCGACGCCGATGGCGCCCCGGTAGCGGTTGTCGCCCACCTTCTCGATCCGTCCCCCCCCGGGGAGCGGAGGGGTGAGCGCCAGGGTGATCGAACGCGGCGCGTAAACCTCCGGCCCGGTGAGCTCGAGGAACCCGCCGAGCAGCGTGCCGCGACGGTCCGCGCGAACCGCGAGGGCGACCTCCACCCCGAAGTGCTCGGCGGCGGCGACGACTCCCGGCAGCGTCAGGCCGACCGACGCGTCGAGCTTCAGCCCCACCAAGGGGATGGCGGGCACCTCGCCGCCGCCCGCGGCCTCTGCGGCGACCCGTGCGAGCTCCGCGACGACGTCCTCCTGCGTGACTGGCGGCGGGGTGATCTGAGCGTCGATGGCGGCGCGGAACGGTTCGGTCATGCCGACGCTCCCTCCTGAAGGCTGAAGGTCCCGTCGCTCACCTGCGCGGTCAGCGACCGGAGCTCCTCGATCTCGGGAACCGTGATGGGCAGCGGCACGCCCGCGCTGGCAAGCAGGCCCGACAGGCCGAGCTTCCCGCCGTACGTCGGGATGGCCAGCCTGGCGGTGTAGTGCCAGGTCTCGGCGTGGCTGAGGTCCAGTGTCAGGGTGGGCGCCTTCAGGATCGCCGTCAGCGGGCCGAGCGCCTCGTCGTACTCGAGGGCCCCGAACGTGATCCCCAGGTGGAGCGTGTCGGGTGAGCCGTCAGGCGGCACGACGCCCGCGCCGACCACGACGGCGTGGTCGGCCTTCGCCGTCACCGTCACGGAGACGCCCGCGTCTGCGCCGTTCGGGAAGATGATGCTGTCGGCGCCCTTGGTCTCGATGAGCAGCGTCCCTGGACCGGGGCCGGCTGACGGGGGCTGGTAGACCAGCCGCACCATCTGGTCGCCGTCTAGCCAGAGCAGGCCCAGGCCGGGCGCGTCGTCGGACTGCTGCCAGATCACCTGCAGCTCCGGGACGTCCGCGAAGTGGTTCTTCTTGAGCCAGATCAGTGCCTGCGCGAGCAGCGACAGGATCCCCGAGGGCCAGCTCAGGGCGCCTTCCAGCCGGGCGAGCGCATCCTCGCCGAGCGCCGTGACCTGGTCGGGCAGCTGCTGGGCGAGGTCGATGGCGTCGTTGACCGCGGTCGTCGCCGTCTCCACGGCGTCGTCGAACCGAGCCTGCGCATCCGCGACAACCCGCTCCGCATCGGCGAGCGCCTGCTCAGCTGCCGCCTTGGCCTCGGCGAAGCGTCGGTCGGCCTCCTCGCGTGCGGCCTCGAAGGCCGCTTCGGCCTGCCGCCTCGCATCCTCGGCGGCGTCGAGAGCCGCCTGCTTGGTCCGCTCCGCCTCGTCGGCGACCTGCTCCCCCGTCGCCCTGGCCTGCTCGAACGCTGCGTCCGCCCCCTTCTGCGCCCGCTCGGCCTCGGCGAGCGCCCTCGTGCGCTCCGACTCCAACCCACTCATCGTGTCGGCCAGCCGCGACTGGGCGTCGCCGACAGCGACCGCGCAGTCCGACTGGACCTTGTCCGCTGCCTGCTGAGCCCTTGCTCGCACGTCCTCGGCCGCCGCCCGAATCCCGTCGGCGGTCGTGCCCACGCGGTCGCCCACCTGCCCGACGAGCATCTCCTGCAGGCCGCCGACGTCGGGATTGGCCCCTGCGGCCAGCGCCTGCGCGATGGCGATGACACGTCCGCCCAGGTCCTCGAGCGCCGCGGTCGTCAACGCCGTGCCTTAGGTGACGCAGTCCCGATCGTCATCATCTGTCAACGCCGTCCTACTGGTCGTGGTGGCCCTCGCCGAACCTGGTGTCCGACCCGATCGCGACGTGCTGGGCGAAGGCGGCGTACGCCGACGGGTTGTGGAGCGCGTCGGCCGTGCTCATCAGGTCGTACCTCGTTGCCAGGTCCGCGTGGTTCGGCTCGTGTCCCAGGCCGAGGGCGTCGGCAGCGGCGTCGGTGACGTACCACTCCGGGATGTGCGTAGTCGGTTTGCCGCTCTCGGGGTCGAAGACGTGCACCGCCTCGTGCAGGACGGAGGCGGCACGGTTCATGGGTCCGCGGCGCGCGAAGGCCGTCGTGAAGCTGATCATGCCGTCGGGCGTGACGTAGGCAGCCGCTGGTGGGCTGTCACTGTGGTCGAGGCTGACGGCTTCGCTGTCGGTGCGGTACCGGAAGCGGGCTGGGCTCTCCTTGAGAGTCGTGGACACGCCCGAGAAGCCGGCCTGCATCCGCGAGACCGTCGTGGCCTTCTCGCTCGTCGGCGCAGTCGCCGCGACATGGAAGTGCGTCGCCAGCGCGGTGTCGAAGACGGACTGGTTGAAGCGAAACGGCGCGGTGCCGGCGAGGAGCTCGAGATAGTTGGTCGTCTGCTCGAACGCCGCCTTGGTCCACGCCTGGGCCTGGGTCTTCGCCTTCCCCGCGAACAACAGCTCGACCAGCCCGCGCCAGCTCTCCAGGATCGGCCGGACACCTCCGCTGGCGTGTGGCTCTCCGTTGGCATCGGCGGTCCAGTCGAAGCGCACGTACTGGTCCTCGCGGAACAGGTAGCCGGCGGTGGTGAACGCACCTTCGCCGTCGGCTGCAGCGTCGACCCCGGCCGCGAAGAACGCCGGCATGCCGATCATCGTGGAAATCGGCTTCGGGTATCCGTCGTCCGGCTTGTCCTGCCCCCAGTCGTAGCGGGCGTACTGTCCGCCGCGGAAGAAGTAGGTCTTGCCGTCACGGGTCGGTGCCCGGCCGTTGAACGCCGCCTCCACGCCCTGCGAGACCGGCGCAGGCAGTCTCCACCCGGCGAGGTCACTCAGGCTGGGGTCACCGGTCAACGCGTCGAGGTCGAAGCGCGCGTACTGCAGGCCCCGGAAGTGGTAGCCGGTCCCCCCGAACTGCTTGCGTCCGGCCAGTGCCGCATCGAACGACTGGCCGACACCGTCCGGGCTGAACGGCGATCCCAGGCCGAGACCGGCCACCGGATGAACACCGTCGCGGACGCGGTCGGCGTCGTAGTTGAACACGACGTACTGGTCACCGAGGTAGAACCTCGTCTCGTGCGCGGCGTCGGCGCTGCTGAGCGCCGCATCGACGATGTGCTCGGCCATGCCTGCCTCCGAGGGCAATGGGGGGCGACCCTCTCCCCGTGGGTCCTAGGTCCCACCATCCACCGCCGCCGCACGGCCCGCCACCCTGGTCCAGACCACGCGAGCAAGGACGCGCGTCGTCTGCTCTGCTGGCCGTCGTGGCGGCTGCTGCGCGGCATTAAGGGTGCCGTCGACCGAGGCCTGCGCCGTCGATCTCTGCATCGGACGCGTCCAGGAGTCGAGCCGAGCGGCACTCGGCCATCGTGCACCGGCCTGAATGCAGAAACGGAGCGTTTGGCATGTGAGCGCGAACTCCGCGCTCCCGACCAAGACCACTGTTGGCCGCGACCAAAGCGGCGGCCGTCCCTCCACAGAAGCGAAAAGCCGCTGTTTTCGCGCGCCCTGACCCGCCCCTCACGATGACCCGACAGATTAGCGGGACCTTCTCTGGCCGCAGCATGCCCGACGTGGATTGAGGTCGAAGGCGTCGAGCACCACGGCGAGCTCCGTGCATGGGCGGTCGCCGAGGATCCCGTTTCCAACCAGGGTGATGAGTGGTGGGCATGTGCAACCGGCACCGCAGCCACGGCGAGACGCGCATCGACTGGTTCCCGCCGGCCGTGTCCGACAAGTTGCTGATCGGAAAGGCGCGCACAAGACGCCAGGAGCACGGACCGTCGGCCGGTCATCGCTGAGATGTCGTGTCCGACTTCTGGCCGACCTCGGAGGAGGATTTGAACCGCAACCCTCTGGGCAAGGTCCTTGCGCTGTTCTCACTGACGCGTTTTCGACTCATTCTCGTGCTCGAAGCGGGAAAGCGAGCCACAAGCCGGCCGGAAATCGGATCGACGGAGGCCGACATCGTCGCCGCGAATTGCGTCACCGCAGGTCAGAGCCAGTTTTCTCCAGCAGCGCGACGCATTCCAAGTGCCTGGGTCATCGGAGAACAAGTTCATGTCCCTGAGCGTAAGTGCGATCCGTTGCGATCGACTGCGCTCACGAGGCCGAATGCGCCCCTGACCTGCAGCGATGCCGTTCGCGATGTCGGGTGACGACGGCACCCCGCGCGGCCGCACCGAAGGACGGGCCCGTGCTAGCCGCCTACTCCTGCGTGCACTCGCGACTACGCTCGGCTGGTCGTCACCGGTGCGTCCCGCGACTTCGAGCGGAAGTTTGGCTGGAGCGCAAAGCGGCTCGTCACGCGTTGGCAAACCGAAGGTTCGTCAGGTCTTTTCGCGCCTTCTCGTGCGCGCTATCGTGAATTCGCAAAGCGAGTCACCACTTGCGGGGGTGACGACGTGCCGACCATGAACGACCCACCTCCTCACCACAACGACCACCACGAGGTCGACGACCCGACCTTCGGAGCTGCGCCCGAGGTCGGCGTCGACGTGCGTTCCTACGGAGGGCCGGCCAGTGCTCCCGTCCAGGACGTACTCGACCGGATGACCCGCGTCGGCACGCGTGCGGCAGACGACTACCTGCAGGCCGTCGACAACGTGCGGGGACAGCCTTCCGAGGAGATCGTGCGAGTCGTCGGGGAGGCGCTGCGCAACCTTCCCGAGTCGGAGTACCTCAGTCGTTGGGGGCTGGTCCAGGTGCTCAACGACATCGCTGTTCCAGGCACCGAAGCGGTGTTCCGAGACACGATCGAGACGTCCATGCCACCCGAGCGAGGCACAGGATCGGACTACAAGATGCCCACGCTCGCTCGTGAGGTGCTGATCCGGATGGCCGCGGTCGACGGACTGGCCAAGCTTGCCGCGGACGGCTCCTCGGAGGCCGTGGACATCTTGACTGCGAACGTCACGAACCCCGAGCGCAATGTCCGGCTGAGCTGCATCGTGGCGCTCAACGAGCTCGGCGGAGAGGCCTCCGAGCTGGGCCGTGCTCGGGTCCTCGAGGAGGACCGCGAGCTCCAGGACCTCCGACGCGTCTCGGTCTACGACGTGCCGCAGCCAGCAGGCGGCG
>JBDSAK010000145.1:0-4045 GCA_039922195.1 Mycobacteriales bacterium | reverse complement strand
GGCGGGATGCCGAGGCCTGTGTAGACGTGATCGCTGGTCGAGTACGTCTCGATCGGGTCCTTGAATGGCAGCTTGAGCGCGCGGTCGATCATCTGCCAGCGCGCAATGTCAGCCCAGTCGACGAACGTGACCGCAACTCCCGATGCTCCTGCGCGACCGGTGCGTCCGATGCGGTGCAGGTAGGTCTTCTCGTCGTCGGGGCAGTGCAGGTTGACGACGTGCGTGACGTCTTTGATGTCGATGCCGCGAGCGGCGACATCGGTGGCGACGAGAACGTCGATCTTGCCCGCGCGGAACGCCCGCAGCACGCGCTCTCGAACGCTCTGCGGGAGGTCACCGTGGATGGGTGAGGCCGCGAAGCCGCGGTCGGCCAAGTCGGCGCCGAGGGTGTCGCACTGGCGCTTGGTGCGGCAGAAGATGATCGTCAGGCCGCGGCCCTCCGACTGAAGCAGGCGCGCAATCATCTCCGGCTTGTCGAGGTTGTGCGCGCGGAAGATGTGCTGCGCGGTCAGGGGAACCGTGTGGCCCTCGTCGGGCTCCTCCGCCCGGATCTGCACCGGTTGCCGCAGGAACTTGCGCGACAGCGTCACCACCGGGCCGGGCATCGTGGCGCTGAACAACATCGTCTGCCGGGTCGACGGCGTCTGCGACAGCAGCTTCTCGACGTCCGGCAGGAAGCCCAGGTCGAGCATCTCGTCGGCCTCGTCGAGGACGAGCACGCGTACGCCGCTCAGGTCCAGATGGCCTTGCCGGGCGAGGTCGAGCAGGCGGCCCGGCGTACCGACGACGACGTCGACACCGCGCTTGAGTGCTTCGACCTGCGGCTCGTAGGAGCGGCCGCCGTACACCGCGTGCACGCGGACACCGAGGTCGCGCGAGGCGCGCTCGAGGTCGCTGGTCACCTGGATGCAGAGCTCACGGGTCGGTACGACGACCAGCGCCTGTACGCCGCGCGACGGCAGCTCCATCCGCTGCAGCAGCGGGATGCCGAAGCCCAGCGTCTTGCCGGTGCCCGTGCGGGCCTGACCGATGAGGTCGTTGCCCTGAAGTGCGATGCGCAACGTGAGGGCCTGGATGGGGAACGGCTCGGTGACGCCCATATCGTCAAGAGCGCTCAGGATGTGCGGGTGTACACCGAATTCAGCGAAACCGGACAGGGTCGTAGCCTTTCGACGGTCGTCGGCCCGGCCGCGTCAGCGTCTCGTGAGGGAGGCGACGCGGGGGTCCAACGAAGTGGGACGACCGTCTGTGCGTGGGCCGCCCCGACACCGACGCTCATCGCCGATGTCACGGTGCTTGCAGTCTACCTCTCGACCGGATCGGCCCCGCTCATTAGCGATCGGTCGTTGGGACGCGGCGGGCGGTAATCTCGCGACTGCAGCGAAAGTCGTCGGCGAGAGGAACCCTGAGTGACAGAGGTCGACCGCGAGGCGGTCGTTGATCTGCTCGGTGCGCTGGCGTACGGCGAGCTGACCGCTTTCGAGCGGCTGGCCGTCGATTCGCGATTCGCCCCGACTCTGGACGACAAGACCAAACTCGCCGGCATGGCCTGTTCGGAGTTCGACCACTACCGGCGAGTTGCCGAGCACCTGGCCGCTGAGGTGGGGGTCGACGTGACGGCAGCGATGGCCCCGTTCATCACGGCGGTGGATGCGTTCCACGAGTCGACCCGGCCGAGCGACTGGCTCGAAGGCCTGGTCAAGGCGTACGTCGGCGACAACATCGCGGCCGACTTCTACCGGGAGATCTCGGTCTACCTCGACCCGCGCACGCAGGAACTCGTGCTCGACGTGCTCAAGGACACCGGGCATGCGGCGTTCGCCGTCGACCGGGTCAGTGCCGCGATCGCCTCCGATCGCCGGGTCGCCGGCCGGCTCGCGCTGTGGGGCAGACGCCTGGTCGGGGAGGCGCTCACGCAGGCCCAGCGGGTGGCCGCCGACCGCGACGCGCTCATCCGGCTGGTGGCCGGCTCCGGAGACCTGGGCGAGTTCAGCCGGATGCTGGGCCGGCTCACCGAGCGACACACCGAGCGCATGTCATCGCTCGGTCTTTCCGCCTGACCGGCCACGTTCGGTAGCATCCTCGCGCTTCCCGCTGCACATCGTCTGCGCGGGCAGTGGCCGGACGACCGGTAGCCGAAGGGGACATGATGGGTCGCGCGTACGACGCCTGGGACAGAATCAGGAAGGCGTGGGTCGATGTCGACACGGACGCGCTGTGGAGCATTTACGCGCCGAACGGTGTCTACCTCGAGGCAGTCAACCCGCCGCACGAGGGCCGAGACCTGATCACGTCGTATCTGGAGGACTTCCTGTCGGCTCGCCCCAACATGACGATCGACGAGACCCGGGTCATCGACGGCGGCGACGCACTGTCCGTCGAGTGGCTCTTCTCCTACGACCAGCCCAACCGCCGGGTGACCAACCTGCGCCGCTGCAGCGTCATCGCAGTCGACGAGGCCGGGCTCGTCCGCTACCACCGGGACTACACGTGATCCGGGTCCTGAGCTGATCGGCACTGAGCCGGCGCACGACAAAGAACGGCGGCCCGAGGGCCGCCGTTCTTCGGTGAGAGCTGGGTCTTAGAGGGTGTTGCGGTGGCTACGCGAGCCGACACTGCGGAAGACGAGCAGCAGCACGACTGCCGACACCACCGAAAGGATCCACTGGACGCCGTCGTTGTCCTTGTTGATGGCGTTACCGACGAGGCCACCGATGACGGCGCCGGCGATGCCGAGCAGGATGGTCATCGGGATGCTCATCGGGTCACGGCCCGGCAGCACGGCCCGCGCGATGACGCCGACGATGGCACCGACGACGATGAACAACAGAATGGTTCCGAGCATCAGATCCTCCGAGTGTGTTGGCGAACCGACGACCGCCTCGCCGTTCTGGCGATGTTGTGCCCGGATTTTCTGCCGCAATACCTGAGATCTCGGGTTTAGTTTCGGCCGGCCAGCTACAGCCGGCCGAAGCCCAGCGGGCGCGACTCGCTCTCGACGATCTCGACGTACGCCAGCTTGTCCACAGGGACCAGCACCTTGCGACCTTTGCTGTCGGCGAGGCTCAGAACCGAGCCCTCGCTGATGGCAGCAGTGATCTGCGCCATGACGTCCTCGGCTGAACCGGTGGTGTCGATGCTGAGTTCTCGGGCGGCGTGCTGTACACCGATCTTGACCTCCACGGCCTGACCTTTCCGGTGGTGCGCTGCGCGCGGGTGGCTGCGTTCGTCGCGAGTCAGGCTACTTCACCGAACGCCGGCACCGACGGTTGTCAGCCGTGGGCAGAAAGCACCGTGGCGCAGGCTCCCCATCGAGACGACCGCTCGCCCGCTCGTCGCTTCCGGTCGACCGTTGGGCGCACGCGGGGGTCGATCCGGCGCATCACCACTTGCCGCAAGGGCGCCATCGCCGCACCTTGGCCACGTTCGGCAAATCCCCGCGCGCCCGAGGAGACTCCCATGGCCACTGCATCAGTCGCGAACCCAGGCTCGGACGGTTTCGCACTGCCCAGGCGCAAGATCTGGCAGGTCATCGGGGCCTCGTCGGCCGGCACGGTGATCGAGTGGTACGACTTCTACATCTTCGGCGCGCTTGCGGTGATCATCTCGCCCAAGTTCTACCCGGCGGGCAACGACACGTTCGCGCTGATCGCCTACCTGTCGACGTTCGCCGTCGGCTTCGTGGTCCGTCCGTTCGGCGCCATCTTCTTCGGGCGCATCGGTGACCTGGTCGGCCGTAAGTACGCCTTTCTCGTGACACTGATCGTGATGGGCGTAGCGACGGCCTCGGTCGGGCTGTTGCCGACGTACGAAACCATCGGCGTCGCGGCACCCATCGCGCTGCTCACCATTCGCGTGCTGCAGGGTCTGGCGCTGGGCGGGGAGTACGGCGGCGCGGCCGTCTACGTTGCGGAGCACGTGCCGGACAAGAAGCGCGGCTTCTACACGTCCTTCATTCAGATCACCGCCACACTCGGCCTGTTCCTCGCGCTGATGGTCGTCCTGCTCCTGCAAACCGTGATGAGCAAGGAGGACTTCGCCAGGT
>JBDSAK010000144.1:0-4248 GCA_039922195.1 Mycobacteriales bacterium | reverse complement strand
CTCACGATGGCATCGAGCCGCGATCTGATCATGCTGTTCATCTCGCTCGAGATCGTGTCGGTGCCCGGTTTCATCATTGCGGGCTTCCGCAAGGCCGATAGCCGCTCGACCGAGTCGGCGATCAAGTTCTTCCTCATCGGCGTGCTCTCGACCGCGGTCATGTTGTTCGGAATGAGCATCGTCTACGGCATGACCGGCTCGGTGCAGCTGGAGACGATCGCAGCGCGGCTGGCGGATCCGAGCTTCGTCCAGACACCGGCGATGGCAGCGGCTGTCGCCCTCGTCGTGGTCGGCTTCGCCTTCAAGGTCTCCGCGGCGCCCTTCCACTTCTGGGCACCCGACACCTACCAGGGCGCTCCGGTGCCGGTCGCCGCGTTCCTCTCCGTCGCGTCGAAGGCGGCCGGCTTCACCGGCCTCATTGTCATCTGCTCGGTGGGGTTGCGGCCCTACGCTCACGTCTGGGGTCCGTTGCTGGCGATTCTCGCGACCCTGACGATGACGCTCGGCAACCTGGTCGCCGTACAGCAGCGGCAGATGGTGCGACTACTCGCTTACTCGTCGATCGGCCAGGCCGGCTACATGCTCGTGCCGCTGAGCATCGCGGCCACGGCCAAGGGCCGCACCGACAGGTTGCTCAGCGATGCGGTCGCCGCGACGGTCGCCTACATCGCGATCTACGCGGTCCTCAACCTCGGCATGTTCGGCTGCGTCATCGCGGTCGCTCGCCGCACGCCGCGCAATCTCGTGGCCGACTACCGCGGGCTCGCGCGCACCTCGCCGCTGCTTGCCGGTGCGGTCGCGTTCTTCATGCTCGGCCTGGCCGGCGTACCGCCTGCGCTGGCCGGCCTGATCGCCAAGTTCTACATCTTCCGTACGGCGATCGATGGCGAGATGGGCTGGCTCGCGGCCGTCATGGCGGTCAACACGGTCATCGCCGCCTGGTACTACCTGCGCATCGCGTTCACGGTGTTCGCCGGCGTCGGCGAGCCGGCCGGAGAGGCACCGCTCGAACGCCGCCGGGTCCCCGCCGCGCTCGTCACGGCGATCGCCATCTCACTCGTCGCGGCAGTCGTCATCGGCTTCTATCCGGACCTGATCTTCGACTACACGCCGGGCTTCGCGCTCCGCTGAGCCGGATGGGAACGCGCCTGTGGCGCGTTCCGTTGAGCATGGTGATCACCGGCGCCGCGCCGGTGCGCTGGAGGACTGACGTGGGCGGCAAGTACCAGAACGGCGCGAAGACTGCGGTGCTTCTCGCGGCCATGTCGGGACTGATCCTGCTGGCCGGTTCGCTCCTCGGCGGCCGCGGCGGCCTGATGATCGCCCTCGTCATCGCGTTCGGTGTCAACGGCGTCAGCTACTTCTACAGCGACAAGATCGCGCTGCGCTCCATGCATGCGCGACCGGTGAGCGAGGCCGAGGCTCCGCAGCTCTACGCGATGGTCCGCGAGCTGTCAGCCGGCCACCAGATGCCGATGCCGCGGCTGTACATCTCGCCGACCAACGCACCCAACGCCTTCGCGACCGGACGCAACCCCGCCCACGCCGCGGTCTGCGTGACCGAGGGCATTCTGCAGATCCTCGACGAGCGCGAGCTGCGCGGCGTACTCGGCCACGAGCTCGCTCACGTCACCAACCGCGACATCCTCATCTCCTCGGTCGCCGGCGCGATCGCCACCGGCATCGTGTTCCTCGCGAGGATGGCGATGTTCGGCGCGCTCTTCGGCGGCCGCGGCAGCGATGACGACGACAACGGTGGCGGCGCGCTCGGTGCGCTGCTCCTGATGGTCCTGGGTCCCGTCGCCGCCGGCATGATCCAGATGGCAATCTCCCGGTCGCGCGAATACCAAGCGGACGAGACGGGTGCGCACGTCACGGGCGACCCGCTCGCTCTCGCCAGTGCGCTGCGCAAGCTGCACGCCGGCACCCAGGCACGGCCACTGCCGCAGGAGCCGCAACTCGCGGCGACCAGCCACCTGATGATCGCCAATCCGTTCAGCGGTCACGGCGTGGGAAGGCTCTTTTCCACGCACCCGCCGATGGAGGAGCGCATCGCGCGGCTCGAAGCGATGGCGGGTGGACCGTCGTACTTCTAGCTCGCGGGCTGGCAGCGATCGCGTTGCTCGGCTCGGCGGTTGCCTTCGCCGTACCCGCAACCGCGCACGTGGTTGCCGAGTTGAGCGTCGTCTCGCCGGCGGAAGGCGCCACCGTGGACGAGTCCGTCGAGGTGGTCGTCGCGGCCGCGCCCGGACACACGGAGAGCGCCGACTTCACCGTGCTGCTGGGCGGGGCACTGGTCGGGCGCGACGGCACGGTCGGTGCGAAGGCGACGTTCACCAGCCGGTCGCTGCGAGCGGGCGAACGACTTACGGTGCCACTGCGCGGACTCGACGCCGGGCGGCACACGCTGACCCTGCGCTATGTGTCGGACGCCGACAGTGCCAAGCCGGATGTGACGCGCACGTTCGTCGTCGGCGACCCGGATCCGGACAACCCGCGAAGCTACCTGTGGTTGGTGGGAGCCATCGTCGCACTCCTGCTGATACTCGCCGTCGCGATCCGCCGGCGGGACCTCCCTCAGCGGTAGTTGGTGAACCGCAGCGGGATGTCGAAGTCGCACTCCTTCTCCTCACCGCCGGCGTGCGCGAGACTCCGAGGATGACGTCCGCGATCGTCGTCGGCGGGAGCATCGCGGGGCTCCTTACGGCGCGAGTACTGTCCGACTTCGTCGACGAGGTCGTCGTCATGGAGCGGGACCGGCTCACCGACGCCCCCTTGCCGCGGGCGCACGTGCCCCAGGGCAGGCACCTGCAGCTGCTCCTCGCCGCCGGCCTGGACCGGCTGGTGGTCTGGTTTCCCGGAATCGACGACGAACTCGAGCGGATGGGCGCGGTCCGGGTCGACGGCACCAGCGCCTGGGTGCACCAGGGCGGCGGCTACCGCGCGCAAGGCGACTGGGGGCGGCCCGTCGTCAGCATGACCCGACCCTTGCTTGAGCAGTTGGTACGCCGCCGGGTCGCGTGGCTGCACAACGTGAAGCTTGCGGACGGCGTCGTCGTCGACGGCGTCGATGTGTCCGATGGGCGGGTGACCGGGGTCGTCGTCGACGGTGTCAGGCATCGTGGGGACCTCGTTGTGGACTGCTCCGGTCGATCCTCGCGCATCGCGCACCAGCTCGAGTCGACGGGGGTCCTCGCGCCGCCGGTCACTCGGGTGACGATCGACTGCGCGTATACCAGCGGCTTCCTCCCGCGCTCGGCGGACGACTTCGAAGGAAGTTTCCTGGTCTGCGGCACCTCACCGCCCACGTCGTTCCGGGCAGGCGCGGTGCTGCCCGTGGAAGGCCATCGGTGGATGGTGACGTTGGCGGGCGTGCATGGAGACGTCCCCGGCACGACCGAGGACGAGATCCGCGCGTTCGCGCGCAGCCTGCTTTCGCCGGCGCTGGCCCAGCTCATCGAGCACGCCGGTCCGCTGTCATCGGTGGCGTCGTACCGCTTCCCGTCCAGTCAACGCCGGCACTACGAGAAAGTACGCCGACTGCTGCCCGGGTTCGTCACGCTCGGCGACGCGGCGTGCAGCTTCGACCCCATCTACGGGCAGGGCATGGCGTGCGCCGCCCTGCAGGCCGACGCCCTCGGCGAGACGGTGCGCGAGGTGGGGGTGCGCGCGCAAGAGCTGCCCCGGCGGTTCCATCACAAGGCCGCGAAAGCCATCGACGCTCCTTGGGCGATCGCCGTCGGCGCCGACTTCTTGCACCCAAAAACGGTGGGGCCGAAGGCGCGGGGGACTGACCAGGTCAACCGCTATGTCCTGCGGGTCGTCAAGGCCAGCCACACCTCGGTCCAGCTCGCGAGGTCGTTCAACCTGGTGCTCAACCTGGTGGAGCCGACCAGCTCACTGGCTCGGCCATCGGTGGTGGCCAGGGTTCTGGCGTCCTCGGTACCCGGACGTCGTCGGCAGGCAGGGATCGGCCATCCGCGAGTCGGGCCGCGCAGCGCGGGATGACTAGCGGTAGTTGGTGAACTGCAGCGGTATGTCGAAGTCGCTTTCCTTCAGCAGGGCAATGACGGCCTGCAGGTCGTCCCGCTTCTTGCCGGTGACGCGAAGCTGATCGCCCTGGATCTGCGTCTGGATTCCCTTGGGCCCGTCCGCCTTGATCTTCTTGACGATCGCCTTCGCCTTGTCCTCGGCCAGGCCTTGGTTGATGTCGCAGACCAGCTTGTACGTCGACCCACCGGCCGGCTG
>JBDSAK010000143.1:0-10713 GCA_039922195.1 Mycobacteriales bacterium | reverse complement strand
CCTGTCGGCACAGGCGGGCCGATCATCGCCCGGCGCGCCGCTCCGGTTCAGGGCCGCAGCCGATCGCTGCGCGCCGATTCCGCGAACCGGGTGTGACGCACCCGCTCCGAACGGTCGCCGGAGACCGTCGCGACCAACTCCGCTGCGGCCGCCGCCGTACGTAGGTCGCCGAGCCGTTCGGCCGCCTCCTTCACGCCCGTCGCCCGTCGTACCGCCTCCTCCTGCTGGCCGCGCGCCTGCGCGATCAATGCCTCGAGCAACCGAGTCCATTGGACGCCTCGTTCGTCACCGAGCGCGTGAAACCGGATCAGCGAGTCACCTGCGAGGCCTTGCGCTTCGTCGACGCGGCCGGCCTCGACAGCTACGTAGCCCCGACGGTTGACGACCCACGCAGCCGCCCACTCGTGCCCGGTACTTGCCGCCGCTCGAGCCATCTCGCTCAGCGCCTCGACGCGACCTATCGCGTCTGCCGGCCCGGGAAGCAGTGACCGGGCCCCGAGCGCGGTCAGGTACCCGTCCTCGTCACCAGCGGCCAGCGCTACGGCGACGGCTTCATTCACCAGTCGCCGAGCCTCGTCGACCTCTCCTCGCTCGTTGACGACGAAGGCCCGCCATGCCAGGACGGCACCGAGCCGCTGCACGCGGTCCGCGCCGTTGCGCCGAACGGCGTCGAGGACGCCTGCCGTCCAGCGGTCGGCGTCTCGAAGGCGCCCTCGCCAGTCCCAGTAGCGGCCGAGCGCGGCGACGATGCCAGCCGCTTCCGCCGCATTGCCTCCGGCGAGGGCATGCGTCAGGGCAGCTTCCACGTCTGCGCGGGCGGCGTCGAGGCGGCGCAGCCAGCGCAGCTGAGCAGATCCGAACAGGGCCGCGTCCGCCTCCTCAGCCAGCGCGAGCACGTAGGCGACAAGGCGGTCGCGGGTCACGTCGGCCGCGTGCTCCCTTTCGAGCTCACGCAAGGCCTGCACGCGAATGGCGCGCAGCAGCCGGAAGCGCACCTCGCCCTCTTCGGCCGGCGCGATCTGGACGACGCTGCGGTCGCCGAGATCGAGCAGTAACGGCAGCGCGTCCTCCGGTGCGACGTCCATCACGGCTGCCGCGGCTAGGACGTCGAACGCGTCCCCGAGTACGGCACAGCGGGCGAGTGCACCGCGCTGCTCCTCGGAGAGCAGTCCGACGCTCCACGCCACGGCGTCGGAGAGTCGACGATGCCGCGCTTCCCGGCTTGCCGTATCGCGGTCGAGCAGCCGCAGCGAGGAGCGGAGCTGATCGCAGAGCTGCGGCATGGTGAGCAGTCGCGCCTGCGCGGCGGCGAGCTCGATGGCCAACGGCAGGCCGTCCAGAGAAGCTGCGATCTCGATCGCCGCCTGGATGTCCTCGTCCGTCGGGGACACGAGAGAGTGACGTGAATGCGCCGCGCGATCGAGCAGGAGAGCGGCGGCGTCCGGAGTGACGTCGGACGCGTCAGGACCGTCCGAAACACCGGTCGCCAGCACGTCCACCCGGAGCAGGCGTTCGCCGGGGAGTCCGAGTGGCCACTGGCTGGTCACGAGGACACGCGCGTCGCGGTTTGTGCTCAGGATGTGGGTGACGAACTCGGCCACGCCCCCGAGAACGTGCTCGGCGTTGTCGAGCACCAGCAGCGCGCCCGGTGGCAGCATCTCGGCGACGACGTGTGGCATCGAGCGCGTCCCGACCTCGCGGAGCATGAGCGCCGCGCCGACCGCCGCGGTCACGTCGCTCCCGCCACTGATCGCGTCCAGGCGAACGAACACGACCGGGCCGTCGACGAGCCGGGCGAGCTCCTCGGCCAGCCGCGTCTTGCCGACGCCCGCGGGTCCGACGAGAGTCGCGAGCGGCGCGCCTGAGCGAGACCAGTCCTCGAGTAGCCGCAGTTCGTGCTGCCGGCCGACGAGCCGTGTCGCCGGAGCGGCAGACAACTGCGCCGGGCTTTCGACATGTCCGCCGCTGGCGCGGTAGTCGATCCGCTCTCTAGCTGAACTGGGCGCCGGTGCGGCGTCCCCCTCCAGCAGTGCCCGGTGCAGCTCGCGAAGTTCAGTGCTGGGGTCGGTCCCCAGCTCGTCGGAGAGGCGGCGCCGGAGGTCGTCGTACGCCGCCAGCGCCTCGGCCGGCCGGCCGCTCCGCCACAGCAGCTCGATCCGCCGGACCCACAACTCCTCGTGCAGGGGATGCCGGGCACACGAGGCAACCATGCGGTCTGCCGTCTCGCGCAGTTCGTCACGATCGCCGACGGTCAGCGTGGCCTCCGCGAGCAGCAGGTCGACGCGAACAGCGAGGTCGTCGAGCCGGCGAGCGCGGGCCGCCAGTGGGCCTTCGTCGAGCCCGGTCAGGCTGGGTCCACGCCATAGCCGGCCCGCGGAGAGTGCCTCGGTGCGCGCCAGCGAGGCAACGCCGGCACCAAGCGCGGCGCGCGCCGCGGAGAGGTGCAGCTCCGCCCCCGTCACGTCGAGCTCGTCCGGCGCGAGGTGGAGCAGGTAGCCGCCAGGAACCGTGCGGACACGACCGCGCGCACGACCGAGACGCCGGCGCAGGTCAGCGACCAGCTGCTGCATCGCGTTGCGCGGGTCCTCCGGCAGACGCTCGTACCAGAGCACATCGACGAGCTGATCGGACGGCACGACCTGATTCGACTGCAGGGCGAGTGCGGCAACGAGTGCCTGCTGGCGACCGCTGCGCAACGGGACGGGTACGCCGGCGACGGCGACCTCGACGGGACCGAGCAACCGGACGTCGACACGGGGTTCGACAGCCGCCACGTCTGCACCGTACACGCGCCCAGCATGCCGGGGACCGCTGTTGCCGACCTGTCATTGCGCTGTGATGCGCGGGACTCGCCGGCTCGCTGAGGGCGACAGCGGGCCGACAGGCACGGTCGGCAGAGTTCAGCGTCACCGGGGCAAGCCGCACCGGTTCGATCCCGAGCAAGGAGTTCAGCAATGGCAACGATCGTCCGTGAGTTCCGGCTCGACCGCCCCGTCGACGTCGTCTGGAAAGACTTCGCCGACGTAGGCCGCATCAACAAGCTGATCGACTACCTCGGCGAGGTCACCCTCGACGGGAATGTCAGGTCGTGCTCGATCGGTGACTCCGGCGAGCTCGAGGAGCTCATCGTCAGCGTCGACCAGGAGCGAAAGCGCATCGCGTACGCCATCACCCGCTCGCCGTTCAACTTCCAATTCCACAGCGCGTCGATGCAGATCGTGCCCGACGGCGACGTCGCGTGCTGCGTGTGGACGACCGACGTGCTGCCGGATTCGCTCGTCGGCGCGGTAACCGAACCGATCGACGCCGCCGTCGACTCGATCAAGAGCCACTTCGCCTGACCGGGGCAGTGGAGAGGAGAACAGACGTGAAGATTTCTGTGCAGAGCAGCGCGGTGATCGCTGCGCCCGCAGACCGGGTGTGGGCGATCCTCGCGGACGAGTTCGAGAACGTCGGTCAGTGGGCCAGCACGATCGTCTCGTCGACGGCGAACCCGGCGGCGACGCGCGTCCCGGACGGCGCCGCCACCGCCGGCCGGGCGTGCACCGTTCCGGGTTTCGGTGTCACCGACGAGCGTTTCACGCACTTCGAAGCCGCGGCCCGCACGTTCACCTACTCGGTCGCGGCGGAGAAGATGCCGGGGTTCGTGCACGACCTGCGAAACACGTGGAGCGTGCGCGCAGTCGGGACCGGCCAGTGTGAGGTGACGAGCCACGTCACCGCTGAAGCGACCGGCGTCATGGGATCACTCGCCGGCCCCGTCCTGCGCCGGCAGCTCGCCCGGACGATCAGCCCGGTGCTCGACGACCTGCGCAGCTACGCCACGACGGGTCGCGTGTCGGCCCGCAAGGAACGGCAGCAGGTAAAAGCCGCATCTCGTGCGGCCTGAGCTCGGACCTGCCCCGGCCGGTGGTTGCGACGACCACCGGCCGGACGCCGGGGGCGCACCTCGCACAGTTCCGCGCGCTCTGGTCAGCGGGCGCCGCCGAACAGGTCGGCGTACCGGGCGAGGTAGAGCGGCCAGCCCTCATCGTGGGCCACGGCGTCGCGCACACCTTCCCACCCAGGGCCGTGGCGGTCGAGGTTGCGGTGCTCGAGCTCGATTCGGGTGCTCTCGGCGGACTCGGCCAGGAAGCGGACCTCGACCTCGCTGGCGTTGGCCTCGTCGGCCTCCAGCTGCCAGTTGGGGCTGATGTCCCAACTGAACACGACCCGGTCCGGCGGCTCGTAGGCGAGGACGCGCGCCCAGCGGCACTCGCTGCCGTCCTCGGCGACGTCGTAGATGTGCCCGCCGACACGAGGCTCGAATGTCGTGCTCGTGATGGGTACGGCAAGGATGTTGTGCTCCTTCGGCTTGAAGTCGCCGAAGCGCTCCACGAACGTGGCGAAAGCCTTGTCGATCGACGCGTCGACGACGATCTGGCGGCGGACGACTTGCTCCGCGGTAATGGTCATGGCATCTCCTCGGTTGATGGGTCGACGATGTTTCGGTAGTTGCTCAGCGCTCGATTCCAGAAGGTGTCGAGCTGGTCACGAAGGGCAGCGACACCGGCGGCCTCCAGGTGGTAGATCCGCCGTGTCCCGGCTGCCTTTTCAGCGACCAGGCCGGCATCCTTGAGCACCTTCAGGTGCTGAGAGACCGCTGGACGGCTGATCGGGAGCTCGGCAGCCAACTCGCCCACCGCCTGTGGTCGGTCCGCCAGCCGGAGGACGATCGCCCGCCTCATGCCGTCGCTGAGTACGCCCCAGCCCTCGTCGTCTCGGTTAGGCTCCACGAACCGTAAGTCTGAACTTACTAAGCTCGATCCGTCAAGCCTTGCCAACTACGCGGCGGGTGACTGTTTTCAGCGGCCCGGCTCGATCACGGGCGTCGGCCACCGGCCACGGCCACGGCTGACGCCGCCGTCATTCGGCGGCACCTGCCGATGACCTCTCGTCGAGTGGGCCGAGCACGGGCTTCACGTCGATGACGGGCGTGCCGTGGACGGCCTCGAGTGGGCCGACGCGAAGGCGGCCGGGCTCTGTCTGGAGCACCGTGACGCGGTGCAGTCCGATGGGGTTGGGCCGGTCCGCTGACCGTGTGCTGAACACGCCGGTCTCCGGGTTGTTGGGATCGTCGCGGGGCCGAACGCGCAGTACGTCGCGGTCAGCTTGGTCGAGCCAGGTGAGAACGACCACCTCATCGCCCGCTGTGAGTTCCGTCAGCGCCGGTCGCACGTCATCGGCGAACTCGATCCACGCATCCGGAGCACCCTCGTCACCCTGCTTCGGTGCGGCGCCACGATCGATCAGGTCGGAGGCGACTCGCCCGAGTTCGCGTAGCGAGAACTCTCGAGCCGGTTCGCTAACGCCGGCATCCTGATGCATGCAACGGACCTTATCGATTCCTCGTCGCTGCCCGCGCCGATGCGCAACGCCGCGTCAACGGTGAACCGCGGCCGGGTGGGATGATTTGGCCATGATGGAAAGCGGCGCACCGATGACCTCAGCATCGACTCTCGGGTGGGTCGCCAACATCGAGCAGGTGACTCTCGAGAACCGCAACTTCCGAAGCGTGCTCCACACCGGACATCACTCCCAGCTCACGGCCATGCGCCTGGCACCAGGAGAAGAGATCGGCTGGGAGTCGCATCCGCACCTTGATCAGTTCTTGCGCATCGAGGAAGGCGCCGCTCGGCTCGATCTCGGTCGTGCCGGAGAGAGCGTCGATGAGGAGCATCGGCTCACCGATGGCTGGGCGCTGATCGTCCCCGCGGGGGTGTGGCACAACGTCACCAACACCGGAACCGCTGACCTCACGTTGTACTCGCTCTACAGCCCCCCGGAGCACCCCGCCGGCAAGGTGCACAAAACCAAAGCCGACGCGGACGCCGACGACCACTGACCGGGGACGACAGCCTGCGCTCTAGCCGGGGCGACGAGCCCACGGCCGAGTTGCTACGCGGCGTGGGAGGAGCGCAGCCGCAACGAACGAACCCGGGCTAGGGCACCCGTGGCTCGACGATGGCGGTAAAAGCCTGGGAAGTAGCTTTCTCGTCGTACATCTCGGCGTCTGCCGTGGCGAGCAGGCGCTCGAACGTGGTGTTGCCGTCAGTGATCGCGAGTCCGACGCTTGCCGTGACGTTCAGGGACACACCGGCAACGACGTAGGGCCTCGCCAGCGCTGCTCGAGTCCGCCGTGCGAGCACGTTGGCGCCTTCGGCTCCGTGCAGGTCTTCGCAGACAACGAGAAACTCGTCGCCACCGAGCCGGGCGATGGTGTCCTCAGCGCGGAACGTCTGTCGCAGTCGGGAGCCGATTTCGATGAGCACCGCGTCACCTGCGCTGTGTCCGTGCCGGTCGTTGATCGCCTTGAAGCGATCTACGTCTATGTAGAGAGCCGCGACGGAATTCTGGTGCCGGTGGGCGCGCGAGAGTGCCTGTTCGACCCGGTTGACGGCCGCCCGCCGGTTGGCCAGACCTGTGAGCGCGTCGGTCAAAGCAAGCTCGCGCAGCTGACTCTCGTGCTCGAGTCGCTCGGAGATGTCGTGCAGGAAGGCATGAAAGCGCCAACTCGATCCCCATCGCATGCGCGACAGCGAGAACTCGACGTTGACCGTCGTTCCGTCTTTGCGCAGGGCCAGCACGGTGGTGGCCCCGGCGGGCAGGCTCGTGCGGCCGGTGTCCAGGAAGCGGGAGACTCCGGCGAGGTGTGCTATCCGGTGTTCGGGCGGAACGATCAGCTCGGCGAGCGGCTGGCCGATCGCCTCGGTCGCGCTCCAACCGAGCAGCACGGTCGCGGCAACGTTCCAATCGGTGATCCTGCCGCTCTCGTCCATGCCGATGAATCCGTCGCCCGCGGTGTCGAGGATCGTGCGGCGGCGCGCTTCACTCTCGATCAGCTTCGCACGCTGCTCGACGTATCTGTAGAGGCCTGCGAGCGCAGCCAGGGCCGCGATGCCGAACGCGCCGAGCGCGACCCACGGCACCCAGCGCGCTGTGCTGCGAACCGGCGCCAGCAGTTCACCGGATTCCACCGAGAAGATCAGCCGCCACGTCGTACCGGCGATCGTGCTCTGGCTGATGTATCGCTCGCCGGCAGGGGTGTCGACGGTACGTCGCTCGGCTGCGACGCCTGCGAGTATGCCGTCCACCTCCTCAAGCGGTCTCCCGGCTTCGCCGAGCGCGCTACCGGCGACGACGATGCCAGCGGCATCGACGATCACGACGTTCGATGTGCGGAACGGCGTCGCGTTCCGAATGAAGGGCGCTAGGGGTGTGTCCTCCACGGCATACGCGCCGCTGAATACCCGGCGCCCCGTCGGCGTCTCGAACGGCACCGCGAAGCCCACGATGGGGACACCGCGGATTGCGGACGGCACGACGCCTGACACTGCCGGAACGCCGCTCACAGCGCTGCGCAGGTGCGCATACTTTGCCGACATATCGCGCCCGACCGTGGCCGGGTTCGCGGGTTGTGACGCCAGCAGAAGTCCGCCGCCGCTGACCAGCACCGCGGCGTCGTACCCCTGATCCGCACAGAACTGGGCGAACTCGCCTGGCTCAACAGCGCCGGAGAAGATGCGGCTGCCGAGGGCACGTTCGCGGTCGAAAACCTCGGTCACGAAGGCCTCGATGAACCGGGCCGCGGTGGCCTGCCGCGCGTCGAAGCGGTTCTGCAGGGCGCGCTCCTGCTCGTGCTCGCTGCGGGTGATCAGGAGTGCGGCACTCGCGACGACCGCCAACAGCAGCGCCCCGGCCGCGTGGGCAGTTCGCCGCGCGCGTCCAGTGTGGTGCCGCGCTCCAGGGAGATTCACCCTCTCCAATCGGCCGCGTGGCCGCCACGATGAATGCACATGCGCAGGAGTCGCCGCGAACCCGACCCGGCCCGCGCTCACCATCCGCTCCTGGTGCGTCACGGCCGTCGGCGAGCCCAATGTCGGTGCCCGTCGTCAGACTCTCCTCGGATCCAACCCGCAGACGGTGAGAGGGGCAGGCGTGGATGCAGAGCGCGTCGACGACGGACGCCACGACTTCGACTTCGTGCAGGGACGCTGGGCGATCGCCAACAGGAAGCTGGCGACCCTGCGCGAGCCCGGCTGCACTGAGTGGCTCGAGTTCACGGCGACCTCAGAGCAGCGAGCGGTGCTCGGCGGTCTCGGCAACACCGATACCTTCTCGACCAACCGAGTTCCCGGGTGCGGGGTACTTCGAGGGCGTCACGCTACGACTGTTCGACCCAGCCCGGAGACTGTGGCGCATCTGGTGGGCGTCGACGACGCAGCCCGGTCGAGTGGGACGTGCTCGACGACGAGCACGCACGGTGGCAGCAGTCGTTCTCGTACGACGCTGGCGCGTCATGGGAGGTGAACTGGATCATGGATATGTCGCGCACCGGTACGCCGTGACGCTCTGTGCGGGCCCCGTCTGATCGACGTAGTAAGTGCGCGACACGGCGCAGAACCCCCGACCTCACGGTCGCCGCGTACTCGGCGGCATATGACGCGAGGAACATTCGCACCGCTGCTCGAGACCCCGCCGCCGCAGAGGCCAGTGACCTCATCCCTGCGGGTGAATCGAGCGGCTATGTCGAACGAAAGATGGAATTCCAGGTGCTCATGTCCTCCGGGTACATCCAGCGCTCGACCTGCCGTCCGTCCAGGAAGTGGAAGATGCTCACGACCCGGGTGCTGACAGACAAACCGGGACGTGTCGCACCCATCTCGCTCAGCGCGCATACGTGCGCGTCGTTGCCGAAGACGTCGTGCTCGCGCAACCAGAAGCCCAATTCGCCTACGCGTGTCAGGAAGTCGATGAGTGCTTCGCGGCCGCGCAGGTCGCCGGCATGCGGGTGGTTCCCGGGTACGTGCCAGACGACATCTGCATCGACGAGTGTCTCGATCGCGGCCAGGTCGCCGGCGCGAAAGGCTGCCGCCGCCTGCCGGTAGGCAGTTGCGTTCGGGTGCTCGGACCTCAGGTGTTCCGCGTCCGCAGGTGGAAGCGAACTGGCCACGAACGCATCATGGCCGACAACCAAATGGAGGCGCAATCGAACGCCGTGCCCATCGAGCCGTTTCGCGAACTTTCGCGGCATGGGCTGCTGCCGCTGGGTGGAGCGGCGCGGTCGCGACCGGCGCAGGCGACCATGCGCCCGGGGATGCTGCTCCTGCATCTGGCGGGGATCAACGCATAGTGAGGTGCGGCGGCGTCGCGCGCCGGGTCGCACACTCAGTTCGGCTCGACGAAGCGCACGGACATGACCATGTCGGTGAGCTCCCGCAACTGGTTGTCGGTGACTTTGGAGAGGGCGCTGGCGTCCAGGACCACCCGGCCGTGCTCCGTGTCGACGATCCAAAGCTTGTCGACCTGCCCAGGCTCTTGCATGTATCTGCCCCCAGTGGGATCGCTGACCCACACGTTGAACTGCCCCACCCCGCAGTTCGCGAAGTCGATTGCGGTCGGCACGGTCAGTTCCAGGTACAGGCCGGCGCGCCCGCCAACGATCACCGGAACCGGCTTGGTGGTCGTCGTCAGCTTTTGGGCGGCGAGCGCGTCGGCGAGTTCGTCAACCGATGTTCCGGGATCGATCACGCCTTCGGCCAGATCGCACGGGTCCCTGTCGACGCCTGAAACCGTCCAGTAGCTCACCCAACCCCCCGCCGCTGATTCCAATAACCACCCTCCGCTGCTGTAGTTGGTGTAGCCCTTGGGGGCGTCGATCAGAGCCAACGGCATTCCACCTCCCCCGTTCGTTCTCAACGCGTACGTTCCCGGTGCCAGCGGCACTTTCGCGGGTTCGTCCCACAGCCGCTTGTAGTCGGGCGGGGCGGCACGCTTCGTCGTCGGACTTGCCAACGGACTTGTCGTCACGCTCGTCGTCGGACTGGCCGGACTGGCCGGACTGGTGGGACTGGTCGGACTGGTCGCGCTTGCCGTCGGGCTTGCGGTCAGGCTCGTCGTCTGAGATATCGGTTCGGTGCTGGCAGGGGAGCCCGCCAGCGGGGTTGTCGAGTCGGTGTTGCACCCGGCGAGCAGTACGACGCTCGCCACCAGCGCCGCTCGGATACCAACGAGTTCGTTTCGCCGGGTCATGACTTTCTCCTCGCCATGTCGATCTCGATGCAGCGCGTGCGGTGGGCGGCCGATCGTCACGAGTCGAACACGGGCACTTTGTACGTCGCATCAGAGCCTCGAACGGCAACTGTGCAGGTCCCGCCGGAAACCGAGCAGACGAAGATGTCACCCGACCCGCCGCGTGGCCACAAGCTGTACGAGACCAGGACGGCCCGGTCGTCGTCGAGCCACTGGATCAGCTTGAAGGCGTCACCAGCGGTGCCGGCGGGGAAACTCAGACCAAGCGGCCGGCCCGTTCGCGATTCGAACGCGGAGGTGACGTTGGCCCGATAGTCGTAGTCAGCCGTGGGGTAGAACGGGCGGCGGCGCAGCGCGACGAGCCGGGAGCCGACCCGCCAGAAGTAGGGACCGGGTCGAATCACTCCGGTGGCCGCAGACGCACCCACGACGATCAGGCGGGGTCTGCTGCGCTGGTCCGCTTCGAAGGACGCCCTCGAGACTTGCACCAGCGTCCCGGTCGACACCTCGAACCGCGTCAGGTCGTCGCGCGGTCCGTCACTGGTGGTCCAGTACACGTAGTCGTCGTAGACAGCCTCGATGCGCTCGGGGCCGCCAGTAGAGGAAGGCGGCCGGCTCCTCGCTACTCCGAAGCGATCGACA
>JBDSAK010000142.1:0-6777 GCA_039922195.1 Mycobacteriales bacterium | reverse complement strand
CCACCGGCACTACGACCACTACGACAACTGGAACCGGCACCACGACCGGCACGACAACGGGAACCGGCACCACGACCGGCACGACGACCGGCACCACCACGGGTACAACGACCGTCGCTGGTCCGGTCGGCGCGACGAAGATCTCGCTCATCGCTGTCGCCACGACCGGCGGCAAGCTGCGGGCGTCGACGACGGTCAACAACGTGCTCTACACACCGGCCGCCGGCGACACGTTCGCGAAGTCGTACAAGCTCGTGTCGCTGGCCGGCAGCTGCGGGACGTATCTGTACGGCGATCAGAAGTTCGCGCTCTGCGTCGGTCAGTACATCGTCCACTAGCACCACTTCGCTCCGAACGCCTCGCCACGAACGAGTGGCGGGGCGTTCGTGCGTCCGCCCGTGGGAGGATCTCGGGCGGCAACCGCACCTGCGAGCGAGTGAGACCTGACACCATGCTGCGCTACCTGACCGCCGGCGAGTCGCACGGCCCCGCTCTGGTCGCGATCCTCGAGGGGCTGCCGGCCGGCATCGAGACGAGCACAGTGGCGATCGCGGACGCCTTGGCGCGGCGACGCGCCGGCTACGGACGCGGTGCCCGGATGGCCTTCGAGCGCGACGAGGTGGAACTCACCGGCGGCGTCCGCCACGGCCTGACCATGGGTTCGCCGGTCGGTGTTCGGGTGGGCAACAGCGAGTGGCCGAAATGGACTGAGGTCATGGCCGCCGACCCGCACGACGATAGCGGCCGCCGGTACGACGAGCCCGGCCGGTTTGACGATGTGGCCCGTGCGGCGCCGCTGACCCGCCCTCGCCCGGGCCACGCCGATCTCGCCGGCATGCAGAAGTACAGCCACTCCGATGCGCGCCCGATCCTCGAGCGGGCGAGCGCGCGGGAGACGGCCGCCCGTGTCGCGCTCGGTTCGGTCGCGCATGCGTTGCTGCAGCAGGCGCTCGGCGTCGAAGTGCTCAGCCACGTCGTCCGCATCGGTTCGGTCACCGCCCCCGATGGGGTCATCCCGACACCCGACCAGCGGGACGCCGTCGACGCCGACCTGTGTCGCTGCTTCGATGCGGACGCGAGTAGGCAGATGGTCGCCGAGATCGACGCGGCGCAGGCCGATGCCGACACCCTCGGCGGAATCGTCGAAGTCGTCGTCTACGGCCTGCCGCCTGGTCTGGGCACGCACGTGCACTGGGACCGTCGTCTCGACTCGCGCGTGGCCGGCGCGCTGCTGGGCATTCAGGCGATCAAGGGCGTCGAGTTCGGCAACGGCTTCACGCAGGCCGCGTCCCGCGGCAGCGCGGCCCACGACGAGATGGACATGGTCGAAGGTTCGGTGAAGCGGCGCACCGGACACGCCGGCGGCGTCGAGGGCGGCATGTCGACCGGCGAGGTGTTCCGCGTGCGCGCCGCCATGAAACCGATCTCCAGTCTGACCAAACCGCTCGCGACGATCGACACCGAGACCGGGCAGGGGGCGAAAGCGATCGCGCAGCGATCCGATGTCTGCGCCGTTCCTGCCGCGGGCGTCGTCGCCGAGGCGATGGTCTCGCTCGTCCTGGCCGACCTCGCCCTCGAGAAGTTCGGCGGTGACTCGGTTGCCGAGATGCGCCGCAACGCGCAGGGTTACCTGGCCGCGCTGGCGGTGCGATGACGCGGCCCGTCCTGGTGCTCGTCGGTCCTCCCGGTTCGGGCAAGTCGACGGTCGGTTCGCGGATCGCTGAGCTGCTCGGCGTCGGTTTCCGCGACACCGACCGGGACATCGAAGCAGACCGCGGTACGACGATCGCCGAGATCTTCATCGACCAGGGCGAGGACGCGTTTCGCGGTTACGAGCGGAACGCCGTCCGGCGGGCGCTCGCGGAGCATGACGGCGTTCTCGCCCTCGGTGGTGGCGCAGTGATGGACGCCGACACCCGCATCCTGCTCGGCGAACACCGCGTGGTCTTCCTCGACGTGGGCCTGACCGCGGCAGCCAAGCGGGTCGGCTTCGCGCGCGACCGGCCGGTGCTCGCTGCCAGCCCGCGGTCGATTCTCGCCAGGCTGCTCGACGAACGGCGTCCGCTCTATGAAGAGGTTGCGTCGGTGACTGT
This sequence comes from Mycobacteriales bacterium, assembly GCA_039922195.1. Taxonomy (GTDB): domain Bacteria; phylum Actinomycetota; class Actinomycetes; order BP-191; family BP-191; genus JBDTYE01. Next base: position 4,684 of record JBDSAK010000142.1, on the reverse strand, counting down.
GGCAACAGACGACGCAACCCCGATCGACGTTGCTCGCGAGGTATGCGCGGCACTCCAGCTGGAAACCCCGGCGCGATGAGCCGCAGCTCGATCACGGTTGCGGTCAACCCTCCGTACGACGTCGTCGTCGGGAGGGGAGTCGCCGACGCGCTGCCCGGGATGCTCGACGGCGCTACCCGCGTAGCCGTCGTGTCGAGCGAGTCGGTTCTTCCCTTCGCCGACCAGGCGCTGGCGTCGCTGACCAGCGCCGGCTTCGAGGTGCATCCCCTGCTGATCCCGGACGGCGAAGCAGCCAAGGACATCGATGTCGCGCAGCGGGTCTGGGCCGCCCTCGGCGACGCCGGTTTCACGCGCACCGACGCTATCGTCGGCGTGGGCGGGGGAGCAGTCACCGACCTGGCCGGCTTCGTGGCCGCCACCTGGCTGCGCGGCGTCCGCATCGTCCATGTCCCGACGACGTTGCTCGGCATGGTCGACGCGGCGGTCGGCGGCAAAACGGCGGTCAACACGGCGGCCGGCAAGAACCTCGTCGGTGCGTTCCACCAGCCGGCCGGCGTGTTGTGCGACCTCGACTCGCTCGGCACGTTGCCACGGGCGGACTTCGTCGCCGGGATGGCCGAGGTCGTGAAGGCCGGCTTCATCGCCGACCCGGAGATCCTCACCGCACTCGAGAGCGGCGCCGGCGCCGAGGACGGTTCGCTCCTGCATGAGCTCGTCGTCCGCGCGATCCGCGTCAAGGCCGACGTCGTCGCCGAGGATCCCGGTGAGGCCGGGCGGCGCGAAATCCTCAACTACGGCCATACCCTCGCCCACGCCATCGAGCGCGACGCCGGGTTCGGTGTCTGGCGCCATGGCGACGCTGTCAGCGTCGGCCTTGTCTTCGCCGCCGAGCTGGGCCGCCTGGCCGGCCGGCTCGATGCCGAAACGGCCGCGCGGCACCGGACGATCCTGGCCGGTCTCGGCCTGCCGACGCGGTACGACGCCGACGCGTGGCCGCGACTGCGGGATGCGATGAGAATCGACAAGAAGGCTCGCGCGTCCCGACTGCGCTTTGTCGTTCTCGAAGGCGTCGCGCGCCCCGTGGTTCTCGACGACCCGCCCGAGGAACTACTCGAAGCGGCCTACGCGGAGGTGAGTCAGTGAACCCGGTCTACGTCCTCAACGGCCCCAACCTGGGCCGACTCGGCACCCGCGAACCGGAGATCTACGGTACGCAGACCTACCCGCAGCTGGTCGCGATGATCGAGCGGCACGCCGCGCGGCTCGAGCTGACCGTCGACGTTCGCCAGACCGACGACGAGGCGACGCTCGTCGGCTACTTGCATGAGGCATCGGACACCGCAGCTGCGGTCATCCTCAACCCAGCGGCGTTCACGCACTACTCGATCGCGGTGCGCGATGCCGCGGCGATGATCGGCGTACCCCTCATCGAGGTGCACCTGAGCAACACCGCGGCCCGGGAGGAGTTCCGTAAGCACAGCGTCATCTCCGATGTCGCCACCGGCACGATCGCCGGGTTCGGCGCGCAGTCCTATCTGCTCGCGCTCGACGCGGTGGCGTCCTTGCTCGGCCCCCAGCAGCCCGATGCCTGAGGTCCACGCTGCTCGTCGAGCCCGTCTGGTCGACGTCATGGCGGAGCACGAGGTCGACGCGATGCTGGTGACGCGACTGCTCAACGTGCGCTACCTGTCCGGCTTCAGTGGCTCCAACGGCGCGCTGCTCGTCACGTCCGATGCCGCCGTGCTGGCGACGGACGGCCGCTACATCACGCAGTCGTCCATGGAGTCGCCGGACCTCGAGCGGCTGATCGGCCGCGGCATCATGTCACCGCTCGTCGCGCGGGCCGGCGAGCTGGGTATCCCGCGGCTGGGCTTCGAGGCGCACGAGATGACCGTCGAGCAGCACACCGCTCTTTCGGCGATTGCGACCTCGCAGCTGATGGCGGCCGGCCGACCCGTCGAGGCGCTGCGCCAGGTCAAGGACGACGACGAGGTCGCCGCGCTGCGCGAGGCCTGCGCGATCGGCGACCGCGCTTTCGCGGCGCTGCTCCCGCAGATCACGGCGGGGCGAACCGAACGCGAGCTCGCCGTCGCGCTGGAGGGATTGATGCGCGGCGAGGGTGGCGACGGGCCGTCGTTCGAGACGATCGTGGCGACGGGGCCGCACAGCGCGATTCCGCACCACCGGCCCACGGATCGTGTCGTCGAGCGAGGCGACTTCGTGAAGTTCGACTTCGGCTCGCTCTATCGCGGATACCACGCCGACATGACGCGGACAGTGGTCGTCGGCGAGCCCGCCGACTGGCAGCGGGAGATCTACGACGTCGTACGGCGCGCGCAGCAGTTGGGCGTCGACGCACTGGCAGTCGGGGTCTCCACCGGCGACATTGACGCCGCGTCGCGCGAGGTCATCGAGGCGGCAGGCTACGGCGAGTACTTCACGCACTCCCTCGGGCATGGCGTCGGCCTCGAGATTCACGAGGCGCCGACGCTCAGCGCGGGCGGCTCGGATAGACTCGCCGACCGGACGCCGGTGACCGTCGAGCCCGGCATCTATCTCGAGGGTCGCGGCGGCGTCCGCATCGAGGACACACTGGTCGTTCGTGAGAGCGGCACCGAACTGCTCACGACGACCAGCAAGGACCTACTCGTCCTGTAGTCAGCACGCATAGACGCTCGAACTTTGGAGACGCAGTGGCCAGCACGAACGACCTGAAGAACGGCATCACGCTCGACCTCGAGGGCCAGCTCTGGACCGTGGTCGAGTTTCAGCACGTGAAGCCGGGCAAGGGCGGCGCGTTCGTTCGCACCACCCTGAAGAACGTGCGGACCGGAAAGGTCGTCGACAAGACGTTCAACGCGGGCGTGAAGGTCGACGTGGCCACCGTCGACAAGCGCGAGATGCAGTACCTCTACAAGGACAGCGGCGACTACGTGTTCATGGACAGTTCGACGTACGACCAGATCCACGTGCCCGCGACCGCAGTAGGTGATGCGAGCAACTACCTGCTGGAGAACATGTCGGCGATCGTGCAGATCCACGACAACGTGCCGCTGTCGGTCGAGCTGCCGGCCAGCGTCGAGCTGACGATCGCGCACACCGACCCTGGCCTGCAGGGCGACCGGTCCACCGGCGGCACCAAGCCCGCGGAGCTGGAGACGGGTGCGACCGTTCAGGTGCCGCTGTTCGTGGTCACCGGCGAGAAGATCAAGGTCGACACCCGCACCGGTGCCTACCTCAGCCGGTCCAAGGGATAGGCAGCGCGGTGGGTGCTCGCACGAAAGCTCGCAAGCGGGCGCTCGACGTTCTCTACGAATCCGATCTGCGCGGATCCGACGCGATCGCGACCCTGGCCAGCCGCCTCGCCCAGGCCGATCCGCCGATCCCCGAGTACGCCTCGATGCTCGTCGAAGGCGTGGTCGCGCGACGGGAGCGGATCGATGAACTGTTGTCGACGTACTCGGTCGGCTGGACGCTCGACCGAATGCCCGCCGTGGACCGAAGCGCGTTGCGGCTCGGTGTCTTCGAGCTGCTCTGGTGCGACGACGTTCCGGACGGCGTAGTCGTCAACGAGTGGGTCGAACTCGCCCGCAGCCTCTCGACCGACGACTCTCCGAAGTTCGTCAACGGCATGCTCGCCCGCATTCTCGAACTGAAGCCCTCGCTGCTGTGAGTGCCTCAAGTAATCCTGGCCCCGCGTCGAGACGGTGAAGGTAGGCCGAACTCGGGAGCTGGGATGACGGCAGAGCATTCGCCCGCCCCTGCGCCGGTCGAGCCGGGGCTGCAGGCGGCCCGTGCGCTGGCCGTGTCCCTCGTCCTCTGGGCACACCTGACGACTGTGTGGATGGCCTCCTCCGGGATGTTCGCCCGCCGGACGTCCTGGGAGACGTGGCGACTCGTCGAAACCAACGTCGTGTTCACGTTCAGCCTCGATCACCAAAGCGGCGGCCATCTCGGCCTGTTGCTCTTCTTCCTCGTGAGCGGCTACGTCGGCTCGCTGGCTGCAGACCGCGACACCCGCAGTACGTTCCTGCTCAAGCGCGCCGCGCGATTGTTGCCGGCGATGGTGCTCTCCGTCCTGGCGACACTGGTCGTGGCGTACGCCGGCCGCCGGCTGGGGTGGCCCGCGGTCTTCGGCATCACGCCGGACGGTGACCGGCCGCTGCACGTGGTGTTCGAATCCCTCGGTCTCGCGCCGACGGTGTTCGGGCACGTCGGCCTCCTGTTCGTGCTGTGGACCCTGAACATCGAGTACTACTGGTACCTGCTCGTCGGTCTCGTGATCCCGCGTGGATCGGGCCGGGTCGCCGTCGCCGGCACGTACGGGTTGCTCGCGGGACTGGTTGCCCTCTACGAGGTGTGCACCAGAGTCCCGTTCTCCGCGACGCACGTCCGCGCGGGCGATCTGCTGTATGTGATCTTCATCGTGATCGGCAGGTGGATCTACCTAGGTCAGCACAAGGTGATTTCCGAATCCGCGTCGGCCATCGGTGTCGTGGCGACCATCGGGCTGCACATCGCGTTGCGGTGGCCGAATGAGACCTGGGACATCTGGTACGTGCGCGGCCACCGGAGCCTGATGGCGATCGCGTGGGCGGTGCTCATCTTCTGCTTGCTGCTGCGGTTTGTTCGTCGGCGGATCTGGCGGCCGGTCGCGCTCGTCGCCGACATCAGCTACGGCCTC
>JBDSAK010000141.1:0-6404 GCA_039922195.1 Mycobacteriales bacterium | reverse complement strand
GGCGCATCGGATGCGCCGTCGACAGGATCACCAGCGATGAGACCACCTGCGGATGCATCGTCGCTGCCGACCAGCCGAGTACGCCGCCCCAGTCATGACCGACGACGGTCGCGTCTCGTTCACCGAGCGCGCGGATCAGGCCGGCGACGTCGGCGGCGAGCGTGTAGGGGTCGTAGCCTCGGGCCGGCTTGTCCGAGGCGCCGTACCCCCGCAGGTCTGGCGCGGCGACCCGGTAGCCGGCCTCGCTCAGGGCAGCGAGCTGATGGCGCCAGGTCCACCAGAACTGCGGGAAGCCGTGCAGCAGCAGGATCAGCGGGCCGTCGCCGGCCTCGGCGACATGGAAGCGGATGCCGTTGGCGGTCACGTCGCGGTGCCGCCACGGGCCGGGCAGCAGCAGTTCGGTGTCGTCGAGCATGGGTCCAGACTTGCACACCTCGACGCGCCTGTGACCCGGCTTGTCCCGAGGATCGTGCCGGTCAGCTGCGCCGGCGCGCCTTCACGACCTTGCCGCCGACGATGATTGCCATCAGCGCGGCGATGGCTGCGAGCGCGATGTTGATCTTCGGGCGGTTGACCTCGAGCAGGTGCTTGGGACTGAGCCTGACCTCGAGTTCGTCGAGCGTCCGGCCGAGGCTGTCCCGGGTGGCGGCGATCTCCCGCTCTAGGTCTTCCGGCTGCGCGCCCATTCGACGTCCTCTCTGATAGTCCGGATCGTACGTTCGGGAGCAGGCGAGAAACTCTTGATCGAGCGGCGACCGACGAGCACCATGCCCGCGGCGATCAGCAGGTAGAGCACGGCGACGACGAGCGCCGCGAGCGACGGCTGCATCCCGAGCTCTGCCAGGCCCATGGCGAGGGCTGCGCTGAGCAGCAAGAAGGCCACGATCCCGAACACACCGGCCGCGCCGAACAATCCGCCGGCCGCTGCGGCCTTGCCGGCTTCGCGACTGAGCTCGAGCTTGGCCAACTCGATCTCCTGGCGGACCAGCGTTGACAGCTCTCGAGTCGCGTCGGAGAGGATCGCCGACAGCGGGCGATCGGATGAACCGTTGGCGGACATGCCTGGAGGGACCCTTCGTCGGCGTACGCGGTCGCAGCTCGCCTACCCGAACCTAGCGCTTGCCGAACCATCACCGGCGCACCGCGCGCTCGCCTACCATCCGCTCATGGCTCTCCGCGTGCGTCGACGGCGCCTGCCGGCCGAGCTCGTCGCCGTACACCTGGCGTTCGAGGGCTGCGCAGCGCACGTGGACCTGGCCCAGCGAGCGATGCTCAGGTGCGTCCCGAGTTCGGCCCGGTCCATGGCCCTGCCGCTCGAGGTGGGCGCGGAAACCGTCCGGCTGGCCCTCGCGGACGCCCGCGCCGCGATGCCCGGCTGGCGACATCGCACGCTCGAGGGGGCGTGGCAATCGTGCGCCGCCTCGTTGAGTGCGACGCTGGCCGACCTGGACGGCGCCGTGGCGCGCGCCGCGGACACCCGCGAGCTGGAGGTCGCCCTCACTGCGGTCCAGGACTTGCTCGAGCCGTTGCACGCCTTCGTCGATGCGGCTGAGGCGTTCGACCGTCTGAAGACCCGCTCCTAGCGCGCAACAGCGATCGGACGCTACTGGCCGGCAGGACATCAAGGCCCTCTGCGTCAGGGCTTGGTCTCTCCTGGAGCCCACGGACGTCGCAGCTGAGTCACGAACTTGTAGCGGTCGCCGCGGTAGAGCGAGCGCACCCACTCGACCGGTTCGCCGGCCTCGGTGAAGCTGTGCCGCGAGAGCTGCAGCAACGGCAGACCGACATCAGTGCCGAGCATCGACGCGGCAATGGGTGTCGCCAGCACGGTTTCGATCGTCTCCTGCGCCTCGGCGAGATGGACGTCGTACACCTCACCGAGCAGCGCGTAGAGCGAGGTGTAGCCCGACAGATGTTTGCGCAGACCCGGGAAGCGCTTGCTCGACAGGTGTGTCGCTTCGACCGCCATGGGTTCACCGTTCGCCATCCGCAGGCGTTCGATGCGGTAGGCCTTTGCGCCGACGGGCATGTCGAGCCGCCGAGCCAAGTTCTCATCGGCGGTGACCATGCTGACGTCGAGCAGCCGCGACGTCGGTTCCAGGCCCTGGGCGCGCATGTCCTCGGTGTAGGACGTCAGCTGCAGAGTCTGGGCCACCTTGGGGTGGGCGACGAAAGTGCCGCGGCCCTGAACGCGCTCGAGCCGGCCCTCGACGACGAGCTCCTGGAGAGCCTGCCGGACCGTGGTGCGCGAGGTGTCGTACTCGAGCGCGAGGGTGCGCTCCGGCGGAACCGGGGTTCCGGCCGGCATGCCGGCGGTCATTTCGAGCAGCCGTTGCTTGAGCCGGTAGTACTTGGGCTCGCGCGGCCCGCGGGCAGTCGTAGCGGAGCCCAGCGCCGTCGCATCGACCGTCAAAGTGCACTCCAAGTCCGCTGTGTCCTGACCCAAGATAGGGCCGACGCGGGCGCCGCCGGGAACGGAGCGCCGCTCGGAGCATCAATCGCCCGCTCGTTGCCGTTTCGTGACCATTGAACCGCTTGACAGTGCATTGGTCTATGCCAATACTCAGTCGTGACTGGTCTAGTCCAATTATCTCGCTGCACCGGGCACGGAGAACTCCGTAGCCGCCCTGCGGACGGAGAACGAGGTCGGCCCGTCGGTCATCACGACCACGTGCGCACCACCCGGCAGTCCCAGCTGACTGACAGCGAGGCGATGATGAGGAACAGTGGCTTGAGCGTCTGGAACGTCAGGCTCGCGACCATCGTCATCGCGCGACGTGGTGCGCCGGCGGTTCCGCTCGAGGCGCCGGCTACCCCCGGTGTGGTGATGGGCTGATGTCCGCCCGACTCGCCGAGCTGGCTGACGCCTGCCTGCTGCCGGCGTTCGACGGCCTGGTTGCCCCCGACTGGCTCCTCGACCGACTCGGATCCGGCCTGGGGGGCGTCACGCTTTTCGCGCGCAACATTGGTTCACCGCAGCAGGTCGCGGCTCTCACCGCGCAACTGCGAAACGCTGCGCCGACCGTCGTCGTCGCCATCGACGAAGAAGGCGGCGACGTGACGCGCCTGGAGGTGGCCACGGGAAGCTCCTACCCGGGCAACCTCGCGCTCGGCGCAGTCGACGACGTGGACGTCACGCGTCGCGTCGCGGCCTCGATCGGCGCCGATCTGCGGGGCGCCGGCGTCAACCTGAACCTGGGACCCGTCGCCGACGTCAACAGCAATCCGAACAATCCCGTCATCGGCGTCCGCTCGTTCGGTCCTGACGCGGAGCTGGTCGCACGGCACGCTGCGGCGTACGTCGAAGGCCTGCAGTCGGCCGGTGTCGCTGCCTGCACGAAGCACTTCCCTGGCCACGGTGACACTGCGGAAGATTCGCATCACGGGCTGCCGACCGTCACCGATTCGGCCGATGCGCTCGACCTTGCGCTGCAGCCCTTCCGGGCCGCCATCAAGTCGGGTACCCGAGCCATCATGACCGCGCACATCGTGGTCCCGCAGCTGGGCGTCGACCCGGGCACGATCAACCCGCGCATCCTCACTGATCTGCTTCGCCGCGAACTCGGGTTCGAGGGCCTGATCGTCACCGACGCTCTCGACATGGGGGCGATCAGGCAGGGCGTGGGCGACGTCGAGGGGGCGGTTCGGGCACTGATCGCCGGCGCCGACGCCCTGTGCCTGAGTGGCCGCGAGGAACGCGACGTACTCGATGCGATTCGCGAGGGCATCGTCGCTGCGGTCGTCGCCGGCCGGTTGAGCGAAGCGCGCCTTCGTGACGCGGGGCAGCGTGTTCGCTCCTGCGTCACCTGGGATGGCCCGCCGGCCATGCCGCGCGACGGGAAAGTGGGCCTGGTCGCGGCACGCCGCGGTCTGCGGTCGGTCGGGGACGTACGCCTGCGCGCAGACAACCCGTTCGTCGTCCAGCTCGAGCCAGCGGCCAACATGGCCGCGGGAATCATGCCGTGGGGCGTCGCGACGCCGTTGCGCGAACTTGGCGCGGACGTCGATTCCGTCACGTTGTTCGAAGCCGATGCGAACGTCGATCCGTTGATCGGGCGTGCCCACCAGCCTGTGGTGCTCGTGCTGCGTGACGCGGCGCGGCACGCCTGGCAGCGTGGTTTGCTGCAGCGGATTTGTCACGCCCGCCCCGACACGATCGTCGTCGAGATGGGACTGCCAGGAACGCCCGCGCCGGACGCTGCGGGCCAGATCGTGACCCATGGAGCGGGGCTCGTGAACGCCGTCGCCGCGGCCGAGCAGTTGCTCGGCCGCACAATTCCGGAGGTCTTCTGATGGCTGCTGCAAAGCTCGTACTCGGCATCGATGCCGGAGGTGGTTCGACCAGGGCAGTACTGATGCGCGAGGAAGAGCTGGTCTCGCGTCACAGCACCGGTCCGATGAATCTGTTGCTGCACGCCGACGCAAGCGACCGGCTGGTCGCGCTCATCAACGAGACGAACGCCGAGCTCGTCGGGGTCGGCATGCCGGGGCTGCGCAACGCACTGCAGTTGCTCAAGTTCACCCACGACGTGAAGCAGCGCACTGGTGCGACGGTCATCGCGGCGGACGACGCCACGATCGGTCTCCTCGGTGCGTTCGCCGGCGGACCTGGCATCGTCGTCATCGCGGGCACCGGATCGGTTGCTGTCGGGTGGCCGGGCAAGGGGCGGGTCAACCGCGTCGGTGGTCATGGCTTCCTGCTCGGCGACGAGGGCAGCGGCTACTGGATCGGCCGCGCGGCGATCTCGGCGGCGCTGCGCTCTCGCGACGGCACCGGCCCGAAGAGCGGTCTCCCGGAAATCGTCGAGCGTGCTGCCGGTACGCGTCTGGAAGAGATCGTCATGCGCGTGCACTCTGACGCAACCGACCGCAAGCAGGTCTCGAAGGTGACCCGCGCGCTGGCCGCATCGACCGACCCGGCCGCCACGGCGATCCTCGAGGAGGCCGCCGACCATCTCATTGCGATGGCGAAGTCGCTGCAGGCGAGCATGGGCGACCTGCCGGTCGCCATGGTCGGCGGCGTCTTCGAGATTCCCATCGTCTCGCGGCGATTCATCGCGGCGACAGACGCCACGAAACCCCTGGAGGCTCCGGAGTTCGGCGCCGTACGCCTGGCCATCGGCGACCGCAACGCGCGAGACGCCGCGCTGGTGCAGTGACCTTGACCGACACGCCCCGCACATCCTCGCCGGCTCGGCGCGTCCTCGGCGTCGACGCCGGCGGGACCGGGACGCGCGCGGTCGTGGTCGAGGGTGACCAGGTCGTCGACCGGATCGAACTCGGCCCGCTGAACATCTTGCTGCACGCCGACAGTGCAGCGCGCCTTGCTGCTGTCATCAGCGAGACGGGAGTGGATGGCGCCGGGCTCGGTCTCGCGGGGGTCCAGTCGGTCGGGGACGCGGAATCGGTCCTCGCCGTGCTGCGCACCCATACGTCAGTGCCGATCGCGGTGACGGACGACTCAGAGGTTGCGGTGCTCGGTGCGTTCGACGGCAAGTCCGGCGGTGTGGTCATCGCGGGGACCGGCTCGATCGCCTGCGGTCGCGACGACAATGGTCGCGTCCTGCGGGTCGGCGGGCACGGGTTCCTGCTTGGCGACGACGGCGCCGGCTACTGGATCGGCCGCGAATGTGTTCGGGCGGCATTGCGCGAGGCGGACGGATCCGGCCCGGCAACGTCAGCGACGGCCGTGGTGCAGCAAGTCTTCGGTGACGATGTCCGTGACGCCGTACGACGCATCCACGAGTTTCCGACCGACCGGGAGCTGCTCTCCTGCCTCGTCCCCATCGCCGCGGCGGCGGCGGACGCAGTGGCCGACGAAGTGATCGAGGGCATCTTCACCTCCGCCGCGGCACATCTCGCGCGGCTTGCGGACACCCTGCGCAAGCACCTGGGGCCGATCCAAGTAGCGATGGTGGGTGGAGTCTTCCGAGTTGCCACGGTGCGGGCCGCGTTTGTCGCCGCCACCGGAGCCGTGCCGGCACTTGGCCCACCCGAAATCGGCGCGGTTCGCTACGCGCAGCTGAAACTGCACGAGGAGATGGCAGTCAATGACCGGTCCTGACGAGGACACGACGCCCGGGCGGGTGATGGCGGCCGAGATCGCCGAGCAACCCGCCGTACTTCACCGGATCCTGCGCGATGGCCTTGGAGCTGTCGACGGCATCGCGGCCGTCATCAAGGAGCGCCGGCCGCGCTTCGTGCTGTTCACCGCGCGCGGCACGAGCGACAATGCTGCGCTTTACGCGAAGTACCTCTTCGAGGTGGTGCTCGGCTGGCCGGCCGGGCTGACGTCGCCGTCGACCACGACGGCGTACGGCGCCCGGCCCGACATGCGCGACGTCCTGGTCATCTCGGTCAGCCAGTCCGGTGGATCGCCCGACATCGTCGAGGCGACGGCAATC
>JBDSAK010000140.1:0-8919 GCA_039922195.1 Mycobacteriales bacterium | reverse complement strand
CAGGTACGCCGGTTCGGTGCCGGCGAGCGACTCGGCAACCGTAGCCGCGGTCACGTCGCCGAGCCCGGGCAGCTCTTTGAGCCGGCCTTCCGCACTGCGTGCGGCAACCTCCTCCGGAGACAGCGCGGCGAGCGTCTGCGCGGCACGCCGAAAGGCACGCACCCGATACGACGGCTCGCCGGCGCGTTCGAGGCGGAACGCGATCCGCTTGAGGTCCGCAATCGGGTCACGGGCCTCAGGCACCACTCACTTCCCTCCCGGTCACTGCGCTCTGCTCGACGCTACCCCGATCGGCGCTACGCCAACTGGGTGAACTTCACGGCAGATCGGGGGTATTGGGGGGTGTTCTGGCGTCCGGACGGGCAGAGTTCGGCCGAACGGCCTCTATCGGCAACGAGAGCGGGCTGCTTGAGTGAACTGAACAAAAACTTCGGAGGATTTCGTGTACTCGCTGGTGAGCTCGTCGCTGCTGACCATTGATCTGGTCCGGCACCCCAACGGCATTGAACTCGCCGACGTCCTCGAACGCGCGCTGTGCCTGACCCAGCGCGACATCGTGGCACTGGAAGCTGCGTTCGAGAACACCGTCGAGCGGCGCGCCGCGTGGGCCGCCGTGCAGGAGGTCACCACCGGATCGCCGCGGTTGCTCACGGTCTTGGCCTCTGCCCGCGAAGCCTTCGAGAACGGCCCGCCCGAGGAAGTCCAGCTCAGCAAGATTGGGCACGACCTCAGCACGACGCCGATGGGCAACCTGCCGGAGTTGCTGTCGATGGTCGAGCGCGACGTCCTCGACTGGACCCGCGAGACCCATGGCGACCTCGTCGTGCAGCGGCACACCCCGGGTGTCGCAGTTGTGCGGGATGCGGTCGCGGCGGCGTACACCCGGCTGGTGATCGCCCCTGAGCACGTCGCCGCGCTGACCGAGTCGTGGGCTGCCGTCTTCGGCGGCATGCCGGCAGTCGGAGTGGCCGGCGACGAGTTCGGACCGCAGACCGCGGTTGTCCGCCGCGCGGTCGACATGGTCGTGCGGATGGACCCGCAGTCGTTCCAGGAACTGAACCAGACGTACTGGCGTGACTACCGACCCGAGGCGGGCTGGGCGCCGGCGATGCATGCAGCGAGCTGGGCCGCTGTGTTGAGTGGTCGGTTGCGTCCGGTCGCAGCGGCACAACTTGCGATGTTGCGCGCCATGCTGCTCGGCGGGCTTCCGTCGATGACGGGCGCGAGTGGCGTGATGATGTCGGCGACCGCCGCAATGCAGGCGGTCGTGCTCGCCGACGTACTGGACGAAGCGACGTACGAAGCGCTGACCTACGCCTGGGCGTCGGCCTTCGGTCCCCTGGCCTAGCTAGGCTTACAGCGCCACCCCGAGGGAGCGCTGTGCATCTCCGCTTGAGGAACCGACTCACCGCGGTCGCGGGCCTGTGCTTGGTCGTCGTCACTGCGTGCGCGGACGCGGACAACGTCCGGTTGCGGTCCAGCCCGAGCGATACCGCAGTCCGTTCGGCAAGCAGCGCGCCGGTGACCACCAGCCCTACGGTGGTCCCGTCACCGATCTCCGCGCTCGAAGAGTTCCAGTCGCGATCGCCATTGCCGTCCTGCGGCACACTCGAGTGGGGGCATCAGCCCGCACCGACGAACGACGTCGCACTCGAGTGTTTCAACACCGCGATGCGTACCGGCACCGGTGCCGAGTTGATGACCCGACACCCGACGGTCGAGGGCGACGAGATCCACGAGTACTACCGCGCCGTACCCGGCCAGCCCGGCTACGAGGTCTTCGTCGACACGACGCGCGATGCGTTCGGAGCGCGCGGGTGGTCGTACGGGACTTGTCCGGGCACCAGCACGCTCGCACTCTTCGGCCCGTGCCGCTGATTCGGCGGTATCGCTCAGCTCTCCTTGCTGGTGACGCCGGCGCTGTCGAACGTCGCCATCTCGCCGAGCGCGCGCGCCGCGCACTGCAGCAGCGGTAGGGCGAGCACGGCGCCGGTGCCTTCGCCGAGCCGCAACCCCAGGTCGACCAGCGGCTGCAGACCCAGCTCGGCGAGTGCGGCGGAATGACCTGGCTCCGCTGACCGGTGACCGGCGAAGCAGTACGCCGTGGCACCAGGTGCGAGCCCGCGCGCCACGAGCGCCGCGGCTCCGGCGATGACGCCGTCGAGCAGCACGGGCACGTGGAGTGCGGCTCCGCCGAGGATGAACCCGGCTAGTGCCGCGTGCTCGAGCCCGCCGAGCGCGGCGACGACACCGAGCGCGTCGTCGGGGTCGGGTGCGTGCAGAGCTAGCGCGCGCCGCACGACGTCAACCTTTCGCGCAAAGTGCCGGTCGTCGATGCCGGTGCCCCGGCCGGTGACCTCGGCAGGCTCCCGTCGGGTGAACACGGCGATGAGCGCTGCCGAGGCGGTCGTGTTGGCGATGCCCATGTCGCCGGTGAGCAAGACCCTCGCTCCGGTGGCGACGAGCCGCCGCGCAACGTCGATGCCGACTTCGACGGCTGCCATTGCCTCGTCGCGACTCATGGCCGGTTCGACTGCGAGATTGGCGGTCCCGGCGCGCACGCGACGATCGAGGACGCCGCTGCCCGCTCCGACCGGATTCGCGACGCCGACATCGACGACGAGCACCGACGCGCCCACCTGTGTCGCGAACGCATTGACCGCGGCTCCGCCGGCGGCGAAGTTGGCGACCATCTGCGCGGTCACCTCCTGCGGCCACGGCGTGACGCCCTCGGCGTGCACACCGTGATCGGCGGCGAAGATGGCGACGGCAGCCGGCGCCGGAATCGGCGGCGGGCACGCGGCCGCGATGCCGCAGAGTCTGATGGCCGCATCCTCGAGCAGCCCCAGCGCGCCGAGCGGTTTGGTCAGCCGCTGGTTGCGCTCGGTCGCGTCGGCCATTGCTCCCGCGTCGAGCGGGGAAATCGCGGAAATGGTCTCGTCGAGCATCGTCATCCCATCGTCGCCCGTAGCGCCGCCACGAGAGCTTCATTGGACCGGGCATCGCGCACCGCGACCCGGATGTAGTGCGAGCTGAGTCCCGGAAAACTGTCACATCGGCGTACCGCGAATCCACGGCGGCGCAACTGCTGATGGACGTCGTCCCTCGTCGGAGCGTGCAGTAGTAGGAAGTTCGCAGCCGTCGGCAGCACGGTGACGCCCGGAATCTCCGCGAGCGATCCGGCGAACAGTGAGGCCTCCACAGCAATCTCGGCCGCCGCCTCATGTGCCTCATGCAGGGCTGCCGGAGTCAGACACGCCTCGACGGCGACGTTGGCAAAGGTCGACGTAGCCCACGGCGGCCGAGCCGCTGCCAGACGCGTGACAATGGCCGATGGTGCCAGCACGTAGCCGACTCGCGCCCCCGCCAGGCCCCACATCTTGGTGAGGCTGCGGGTCACGACAACCTGAGGGTCGCCGGCGAGCGACTCCGCTTCGCCGGGAACGAAATCCATGAATGCCTCGTCGACGACGAGCACCCGGCCCGGCCTGCGCAGCTCCTCGATCGTCCGACGAGAGTGCAGTACTCCGGTCGGATTCGTCGGATTGCCCAGTACGACGAAGTCGGCGTCGTGTGGCACGGCGTGTGGCTGCATATCGAACGATCCGCTGAGCAGCAGGCGATCGACCCGCACACCAGCGGAACGCAAGGCAGCTTCCGGCTCGGTGAACGCGGGATGCACGACGACCGCGTGTCGTGGCCGCATCGCGCGGGCGAGCAGCACGAACGCCTCCGCAGCTCCGGCGGTGACCAACACTTCCGCGACCTGCCGCCCGTGCCGAGCGGCGATCACCTGGCGCGCTTGCACGTCGGATGGGTACGCCGCGACGTCGTCGACAGCCGTGCGCAGCCGCTCGCGCAGCCACGCCGGCGGCGTACCCGGGCGGACGTTGACTGCGAAGTCAGCGAGCCCGGGCCCGAGCTCCGCATCGCCGTGATGGTGCAGGTCGACGGTCGTCAATGTGCGTGGCCGTGCAGATGGTCGCGTCCGTGTGCGCGATCGGCGGGGTGGTCGTGCGGCGCCTGCGCGGCACCGACCTTTTCGTCGAATCCGGGCAGCGCAATGCGGTAGATGCACGTGTCGCAGTTCATCCGGATGTCGCCGCCAATGGCCTCGGCGTAGCGCTCGAGGACGAGCTCGGCGATGGCGTCGTCTCCGCGCAGCAGATCGGCCACCCGTACGTCGACGTCGCCATGCGCGGCGGCGTACTCGCGCGCCTGCGCGACGACCCGGTCGGGCAGCACGCCGGCGAACAGGAAGTACGGGACGACCGCAATGCGCGTCGCACCGAGCAAGCGGCATCGCTCCATGGCGTCCGGCACACTCGGCGTTGTCAGGCTGATGAACGCCGGCTCGACGATCGGCCAGTCGCGGCCTTCCCACACCAGCCGGGCGACCTTCGCGACGTCGGCATTTGCGTCGGGGTCCGTTGCCCCTCGGCCCACGACGACGACGGCGGTGGTGCTGCGCTCGTCAGGTGAGACCACGGCGTTGAGCCGATGGTCGAGCAGCGAGACGACAGTGGGGTGTACGCCGAGTGGCCGGCCGTAGCGGAAGGACAGGCCAGGCATCCGCACCTGCTCGCGCAGCAGTGCCGCGGGAACGTCACCCTTGGAGTGGCTGGCCGCGACGAGCACGAGCGGAACCGCGACGATCTCCCGGTGACCACGCGCGGAGAGGCTCGCGACCGCCTCGGTGATCGGCGGGTCCGCCAACTCGATGAAGCCGCCCGAGACGTCGAGGTGCGGTGCCATCTGCTGCACCCGGGTGACGAACTCGTGGAACTGCTCGACCCCCGCGGGTTCGCGAGTGCCGTGCCCGACCAGCAGCAGCGGCAGCGTCATCTCTGGTCCTCCAGGACATACAGCAGGGCATTGAGTGTTGCGGCAGCGACTGCGGAGCCGCCCTTTTCGGACGTGTTCGAGACCGACGGCATCCCGGTCGAGCGCAGCGCATCCTTCGCCTCGACAGCGCCGACGAACCCCACTGGGAGGCCGATGACGAGCGCGGGCGCCGGTGCGAGCGCGACGATCTCGGCCAAGGCGGTCGGCGCGCAGCCGACGACCCAGATCGCGCCGCCACCCACGACGTCGAACGCCATCCGGATGGCCGCGGCCGATCGCGTGACACCGTCGCTGCTCTTGGCCTCGCGCAGGAAGCACCTGGTGTCGCGGCCGGTGATTCCGGCGGCCACCATGCGCACGTCGGTGACGATCGCGGCGTCGTTGCGGAGCGCGGCAAGCCCGCGCTCGAGTGCCTCCTCGTCACAGATCAGGTCGTCGGCGTACCCGAGGTCAGCCGTAGCGTGGATGACCCGCTCGATGACGGCGCGCGTCAGCGGCGGGAACGATGACGTGTCGATCCGCTCGCGCAGAATGCGATAGCTCTCGGTCTCGATGGGATGCACGCTGCGGCTCATCCGAGCACCTCCGTACACGCGTCGACGGGGCATACCTCGGCGCACTCGCCGCAACCCGTGCAGGTGTCGAGTACGACGAGGTGTCGACCGCCAGGACGGATCGCGTGCTCCGGGCAGGTCAACAGGCATGCGCCGCACCCGGCACATGCGTCGGTGACCCGGTAGGTCAGTCCGCCCACGTATACCCCCGCGGCGTGACGAATCTACCTGCTACATATCGGCTTTGGGTCGAACCGACGAGCACCAGTGAAGACATCCCGACGTCCTCGACGTCGATGTCGTCAAGGGTTGTCAGCACTACCGACTCCGCCTCGCGCGATGCGTGCGTGACGATCGCGACAGGAGTGACGCCGGGCCGACGTTCGCGCAGGATGCCCAGGGATTTCGGCAGCTGCCAGTCGCGCTTTGCGCTGCGTGGATTGTAGAAGCTGACGACGAAGTCGCCCTCGGCGGCGGCGCGGACGCGCGACTCGATGACGTGCCACGGTGTGTGCAGGTCGGACAGGCTGATCGCGCAGTGGTCGTGGCCCAGCGCTGACCCGACCGCGGCCGATGCGGCCAGTGCCGCCGTCACTCCCGGTACGACGACCACATCGATCGTCTCGTCGGCGACGTCGAGGGCAGGCGAGGCCATGGCGTAGACGCCCGCGTCGCCCGAGCCGATCAGCGCGACTGTCAGACCTGCACGCGCCTCGTCGACGGCGGCCTGCGCGCGGGCCTGTTCGTCGCCGAGTCCGCTGGCCACCACGCGAGTGCCGGGAAGGAGTACGTCACGGATCTGGTCGACGTACTGATCGAGACCGACGACGACGTCCGCGCCGCGCAACTCGCCGAGCGCGCGCGGCGTGATCAGGTCGCGCGCGCCCGGGCCGAGGCCGACGACGGCGAGACGTCCGCGGACACCACGACGCGCAATCGCAACGGTCGCCATTGCGCTCTTGCGCTTCGGCGACAGCACGGCTCCGGGGCCGGCAGCGCGCAGCGCCGCGGCCTCCGCGACCGACGGCGTACCGACGGCCTTTCTGACCACCTCACTCGGATTCGGCACGTCGACGGCTGCCAGCTCTTCGGCTGTGAAAAATGTGATGGACCAGCCACGGTCGGCGGCAGCTTCGAGTAGACCGGACTCGCCGGATTTCGCATCGACCGACGCGACGCCGGCGACGTCCAACGGCTGGAGGCCTTCGTCGGCGAGCGCCCGGTCAACCAGCGCCAGAACCTCCGCGGCCGAGACGTCCCGTGCAGCGCCGATACCGAGGAAGGCTGACGGCGTCCGGGTCAGGGGCTGCGCGGCCTCGCTCGCCGTCGTGATGACCGCCTCGCAGCCCAGTGCGGCCGCGACTCGCGCCGCCAGCGCGTTGGCGCCGCCCTCGTGGCCGCCCACGAGTGCAACGGCGTACCGAGCACCCTCGTCGACGCAGACGACGCCAGGTTCGGTCAGCTTGTCCTTGAGCAGCGGTCCAAGGACTCGCGCGACGATGCCGGTGGCCATGAACGCGACGATGCCCGAGCACTCCGCGAACGCGGCCGGCAACGTCTCGGCAGCTCGACCGTCGTAGACCCGTGCATCCGGCCAGCCAGCTGCCAGCTGAGCCGCTTGCGCACGGCCGGCGTCGGTCACCGCGACGAGCCCGATCACGTGCGCACCCCGCTGACGATGAAGACCGGGTTGGCGGCGGCGAAGCCGGAGAGCTCGCCGATGTCGCGCAACCGCGATGCCTGAAGCAGTACGACGTCGACCGCAAACCCTGCGCTAGCAAGGGTTTCGCGCGCTTTCGCCACCCTTTCGATGCTCGCGAGCGCTACGACAACGGCGCGCGAAGTACGCTTGGCGACCTCGGCGAGGATCGGTTCGAATTCGTCGCCGCTGCCACCGACAAAGACTGCATCCGGGTCTGGCAAGTTGCCGAGCGCGCCAGCGGCGTTGCCGGCGACGATGCGTACGTCGACGCCGTGCCGGTCGGCGTTCGCGCGGATGCGCCTACCCGCGGCGGGGTCGCCGTCGATCGCGATGACCGCCGCGCCGAAGCGCGCGCACTCGATGCCGACCGACCCGCTACCGGCGCCGATGTCCCATACGAGATCGCCTTGGCCCGGGCCCAGTCGCGCCAGCGCAAGCGCGCGGACCTCAGCCTTGGTCACCATCCCGTCGCGGTGCTCGAACTCGCTCTCGTCGAGAGCCCAGCCACGCGACGCGGCAGTGCGCGGGAAGACCGCGCCCTTCGCCGTGATCGCGTGTGCCTCGTCGAACACGATCACGACGTTGGGATCGGCCCACTGCTGCGCCGCGATGAGCGCGGGCGGCCCCTCGACAACGCGCTCCTGCGCCGTGCCGAGACGCTCTCCGACGACCATGGTGCGGCGGGCGTCCCCGAGACTGGCGGCAATTTCTGCGGGCCCCGCGCCGGGCGCTGTGAGAATGGCAACCTTCGGCCGGGCGAGCACCGTGTTGACGGCGCGCGCCAAGTCGCGTCCGTGCGCGCTGACGACGACCGCGTCATCCCACGGCAGCGCCGCCCGCGCGAAGAGCAATGCCACGGATGACACAGCCGGTACGACGTCCAGCCGCTTCCGCCCGAAGCGTTCGGCCAATGCCCGGACGATGCCGAAGAACGCCGGATCTCCTGACGCGAGCACGACGACTGGTCCGGTCGCCCGCTCGATGGCATCGAGGACCGGAGTGAGGTCGCCGCCGAGAGCGGTCCGCACAGCCTCGGAACCGATCTCAGCGGCGTACTCGATCAGGTGTCGGTCGCCGCCGACTGCGAGCGCTGCGCCGCGCAGTCGGGCGAGCGCGTTCGCGTCGAGCGCGCTGCCGTCGATACCGAGAACCGTGATGCGCGGCTGCACCGTGATGCTCATGGGCGGAACCGATCGCTGCTCGCGCCGCGCACATCCAGTTCGGTGAAGTCGACGAGAGCGACCTCCGCTGTAAGCCGGCCTTCGCTGAAGCGCTCGATGACATCCTTCACCCGGGCGCACAGCAGGTCGCCTGCCCGCGGTAGCAGTCCGGCAGCCGTCCAGATTTCGTAGGCATGGCGCGCAGTATTCGCCTCGGCTGCGGCAGAAACCGTCGCGTCATCGCCGCCGGCATCTCGGGTAATCCGTGCGAGCAGCTCGGTGTCGACCTTCGATCGGGTGTAGTGCGTCATCAGGATTCCGGCGGCCAGTTTGGCGAGCTTGCCGGGCATGCCGATGAATACGACGTTTCGCAGGCCCCGGTCAGCTGCCTCCTTCACAGCCGCACCCGTGAAGTCGCCCACCTCGACGAAGCACACGTCGGGCAGGTCGGGCAGCAACCGGATCGCCGCGCGCTCCGTGCGACCACCGGTCGACAACACGAGGGTGTCCTCGCCTTGCGCGGCCATGACAGCGATGGCCTGCAGGACCGAGGCGCGCCATGACGCCGTGGAGAACGGCCGGACGATCCCCGTCGTACCGAGGATCGAAATGCCGCCGATGATGCCGAGTCGGGCGTTGGTCGTCTTGCGCGCCATCA
>JBDSAK010000139.1:0-2518 GCA_039922195.1 Mycobacteriales bacterium | reverse complement strand
GGGCGCCGGCCGCGGCGGTCACCTGACGAGCCCAGGCACGGGCGCCCGTCCCCAGGATGTGTTCCGCCCGTCCCCGCCATTCGGCGGTCAGATCAGCCAGTGAGCGGATCTGCTTTTCGGGCCGTGTCGTGAGGGTTGCAGTCGCTCTGAGCCGGATAACGGTCTCCGCTGACGGGCGTCGGCCGTGCTTCTCGACGTACGTCGCGATCAGTCGGTCCGTCTCCAGGTCGATGCCGCGGGAGCGTGAGGAGAACTCCCGGACGAGCTCGTCCGGGACGGGAGCGAGCTCCCAGGCTGCCGAGCGCTCCTCGCCCCGATCCCGTTGCTCCCACTCGATGCCGAGCACCCGAGTGAGCCGATCGGCGAGGACCGCGTTGTAGTGCTCGGAGAGGGCCACGACCGAGGCATGGAGGGGGCGCCCGTCCAGACTGCGCCAGCGCCCGTCCTCGGCAGTCTTGACCTTGTTGGCGACGACGACGTGCGTGTGAAGTTGCGGGTCCCCGAGTCGCGAGTCCCAGTGATCGAAGGCCGTCGCGACCACGCCTACAACATCGGCCTGGGCGACGGCGCCGTTGCGCGTTCCGACGCCTCGTCGCGTTGCGGCGACCTCACGCTCGACGAAGTCCAGAACCTCACCGACCGCTTGGTGATGAGCCTCGACGATGAGCGCTTGCGTGCCAGCGTCGGCGATGCCCCACAAGGCAGACACCGACTTGGGGACGCTGAACGTGAGGTCGTAGCCCGCGACCGCTCGGCGCGCGGCGACGTCGGATCCGTAGACGCCGGCCTTGGTGTCGTACTCGGGAAAAGACCGACCGAGGGGCTCCCCCGTCACCGGATCTCGTCCCATGCCGAGCAGCAGCGCCAACTGCTTCTCGCCGACCTGGGCCTGCTGCTTGATCTCGCCGCTGCCGAGAGCGTGTACGCCAGAGCCGAGCCACTGCCCCGGGGGTGTTCCGGCTTCGGTGTAGTACCTCGTGAGCGGCGTCGAGAGATTCCTGTTCCCGTCGCCAGCGGCGACGCTCTTGAGCAGGTACTGATAGCCGCTGCCGGCTGACATCACTCGCATCGAGACGGTCATCGCGCCTCACCTCCTCGCGATGGAGGTGTGCATCCCGGCCCACAGACGCGATTGGGGCGAGTTCATCCACAGGTTGGATTCCCAGCCTGCGCCCCTCGTTCTGCAAGAGGTGTAGGACGAATCGAAGGCAGTGGCAGGACGGGGACGGGCGGTAGGTGGCACCTACGGGAGGAACGATCAGCCGACTCGGAAGGAGAGTTGAGAGATGGGCAATGGTTGCAAAAGGGGCGCCGGTAGTGACTCAATGGACAGGCGACGCCCTCAGCCGGACACTCTGGCAGGCCGTCGTCGCACAATCCTCGGGGCCAACTCGGGGAGTTCTGCAGGGACTCGGGCATTGACGAACTCACCACGAGCAATCTCTCTAGCGGCCGCAGCGCTCCTGCTGGTCGCAGGGTCGTCGTGCGCCAAGGACAAGCCGGAGGCGGGACACCCCAGCCCGACGGTGACACCGTCCGTCACCGACACGGCCAGCCCGACCCCGAGGTCCCCTTCGGATGAGGCATCCGCGGGAGCGACCGCGCTCCTCACCCGCTACTACGCCGTGCGCAACGAACTTCGCCAGGACTCGACGCGGCCGATGTCGATGCTGAAGACGATCGCGATCAGCACGGAACTGACGGCACAGCAGACGCTCTTCAAGCGCGAACGAGACCAGGGCCTCCGTCAGACAGGCGAGACGAAGGTGCTCGAGTTTCACGTCGAGTCGGTCAACCTCGACAACTCGGATCCGAGGGCGGGCAAGGTCCCGACCGTGCAGATCGATGTGTGCTTCGACGTCAGCGACGTCGACGTACTCGACGCGGACGGGAAGTCCGTCGTCAGCCCTGACAGACCCGACACCGGCTGGATCCGGTACTCGGTCGCGAACTACCAATGGGACACCGATCCCGATGGCGCGTGGCGTGTCGCCTCGAGCCAAGACCTTGAGCGAACGCCATGCGACGCCTGATCACCGATGCACTCCTCCTTTCGCTCGCCATCGCGGGCCTCGTTCTCAGCGCCGGCGCACCGGCACGCGCCGACACGGTCTGCCAAGTCACCGACCCGGAGACCGGCGTCTGCCTGATCTGGGTCGAGGTCCCTGGAACACCTGGAACTCCTGGCGAGCCGGGAGATGACGGACCGAAGGACACCGGTTCGGGCCAGGCCTGCTACTGGGACGGAACCGAGCAGGGCATTCACAAGCCACCGCCGGGGCCAGTTGCATGTTCGAGCGAATACGGCTACTGGTCGAACACCTACCACTGCTACATCAAGTACGTCGATCCGCAACCCCTTGCAGGTGACCCCTGGTGGCAGGGGCACGAGCCGGGAGACGGCGCCGTCTACAGCTGCTACCAGCCACAGACTGAGTTGCTCATCAACATCTGGTCGGTCGACCCGCCGCCGAACTCCGGCGCCGGTCCGACACCACGAGAGGTCGCAACGATCGCG
>JBDSAK010000138.1:0-8128 GCA_039922195.1 Mycobacteriales bacterium | reverse complement strand
GCCCACGCGCGACCAGGACGAGGCGACCCGCGGCCCGCGCCACCAGGCCGTTCCCCCAGCTGAACGGCCGCAGCGCCAGCAACTCCCCATGGACCAGTGCAGAAACGACGACCGCCGGCGCGGTGGTCTTCGCGACCAGCAGCTCAGCAAGGATGCTCAGCCGACCGGTGACGTGTTCAACGACGGGCGCGGGCGGGAGTCCGAGCAGGTCCTCGCTGTCGTCCTCGGACCGCGGCCGCCCGAGCCAGTCGGGCTTGACCGTGCCGGTGGCCGCGAGCAGGTGCAGTTTGGCCAGCGCCTGCAAGGGCGCGCGCTCGAACGTCGTGGCCACCGAACCCAGTTCGCCACTGAGCCGCAGGGCCCCGGCGAGAACAGCAGCGTCCGGGTCGTGCTCCTCGGGCGCGGTGAACCGGCGTACCTGGTCGAGGCGGTAGTCCGCGCCTTCGAGAGCCGCGGTGGCGCGAGCGGATCGAAGACCGGCCTCGGTGGTGACCTCGGCGCTGCGGCGGCGCATCAGGTTGTGCGCGAGCGCCGCGTCAACCGCGCTGCGCGCGGCCGCCGCGGCAGCAGCGACGGCCGGCAACGCGGCGACGACGGCAAAGGGATCGGTCGAGGTCACGGGCGGGAGGTTACGCGACCAGGCAACTGGCGGCAGCCGTCAGCGGTTGACCGATCGCATGCCCTGCTCGTTGTAGCGATCACCCAAAACTTCCTCCGCCGGGAAAGCGGCGTCGATCTGGGTGAGATCGTCCGCCGTCAGTGCGACCTCCGCGGCGCCGAGGTTCTCCTCGAGATAGGCACGCCGCTTGGTCCCGGGGATCGGCACGATGCCCTCCCACTGCGCGGCCACCCAGGCGATCGCGAGCTGGCCCGCCGTGCATCCCTTCTCCGCGGCGATGCTTTGCAGCCGCTCCACCAGGCGCAAGTTGGCCGCGATTCCGTCATCGGTGAATCGGTGCGAGAACTGCCCGCTGCCGCGCACGTCGCCGGCATCGAAATCGGTCATGGCGGTGAAACGACCGGTGAGGAAGCCGCGCCCCAGCGGGCTGTAGGCGACCAGACCGATGCCGAGTTCTTTCAATGTCGGCAGGATCTCGGACTCGACGTCGCGGGACCATAGGGAGTACTCGGTCTGCACCGCCGCGATGGGGTGTACGGAGTGCGCCCGGCGGATGGTCGAAGCCGAAGCCTCCGACAGTCCGAGGTGGCGCACCTTTCCGGCAGCGACGAGCTCGCTCATCGCGCCGACCGTGTCCGCGATCGGAACGGAGGGATCCACCCGGTGCTGGTAATACAGGTCGATGGTCTCCACGCCCAGCCGCGTCAGGGACGCATCGCAGGCGGCGCGAACGTAGTCGGGGCGTCCGCTGATGCCGCGCACCGACGGGGTCGCGGGATCACGCACGATGCCGAACTTCGTGGCGATGACCACTCGGTCGCGGACAGCGGCGAGCCCTTCGCCGACCAGCACTTCGTTGGTGTGCGGCCCGTACATGTCCGCGGTGTCGAAAAAGGTGACCCCGAGTTCGACGGCACGGTCGATCGTGGCGAGCGACTCGGTGTCGTCGGTTTCTCCGTAGAAATCCGACATACCCATGCAGCCCAGGCCGAGTTCACTGACGGCTAACGGCCCGAGATTCCGTTCTCTCATTCCGACTCCTAAGTTGACGTTGACGTTAACGTACTATGACCGGCCTTTCGGCGTACAGTGGAATCGTGAAGCAACCCGCGGCCGAGCCCATGCGCATTGGCGTCCTCGCCGACGCCAGCGGTGTGACGCCGCGGACCATCCGCTACTACGAATCCCTGGGCCTGTTGCCCGAACCCGACCGTCGCGGGGCGCACCGCAGCTACGACGCGAGTGACATCGAGCGCCTGCGACGGATCGAGATGATGAAGGAGCTGGGGCTCTCGCTGGACGAGGTGGCCGAGGTGCTCGCTGCCTACAGCGACACCTCCGCGGCCGAGAAGCGCAAGGTCGCCGGTGTGCTGCGCACACATCTGGAGGAGGTCGATCGGAAGATCGCGGGACTGCGCCGCCTGCGCAAGGAGCTTGCCTTCCGCATCGATCTCTGCGAGGGGTATGCCGAGCGCGACGACAGACGCTAGCCCAAACTGGTTTAGACCACTAAGGTCTCGTCAGCTGGGGCTCGCCGCATTACGTTGGCGGGACAGCGCGCACACAGGTGGGAGCCAGGATGGCCGACGATGCGGGCGAGGTCGCCCTGTCCAACCTTTCGACCGAGACGCGCCGCTTCGCGCCGGACGCTGTTTTCGCCGCGCAGGCCAATGCGCAGCCGCAGCTGTACGCCGACGCTGACGCGGACCGGGTGGGTTTCTGGGAAACGCAGGCGCGGGCGTTGCAGTGGGCCAGGCCGTGGTCGCAGGCGCTGGATTGGAGCGATGCGCCGTTCGCCAGATGGTTCGTCGGTGGCACCCTCAACGTCGCCGTCAACTGTCTCGACCGCCACGTGGAGGCCGGCCGCGGCGAGCAGGTGGCGTTCCATTGGGAGGGCGAGCCGGGCGATGCGCGAACCATCACGTACGCCGAGCTGCTCAGCGATGTCTGCCAGGCTGCCAACGCGCTGACCGAACTCGGTGTGCAGGCCGGCGACCGCATCGCGATCTACATGCCGATGATCCCCGAGACCGCAGTCGCGATGCTGGCCTGCGCGCGTATCGGCGCGCCGCACAGTGTCGTCTTCGGCGGGTTCTCGGCGGAGGCGCTGGCGAGCCGGATCGCGGACGCCGACGCGCGCGTCGTCATCACCGCTGACGGGGGGTGGCGGCGTGGCAAGGAGAGCGCACTGAAGCCGGCTGTTGACGAGGCGCTCGAGCAGTCGCCGAACGTCCGCCACGTGCTCGTCGTCCGGCGTACCGGGCAGGAGACCGCGATGGTCGATGGCCGCGACGTGTGGTTGCACGACATCGTGCCGAAGCAGCCGAAAACCCAGGCAGCCCATGCGTTCGACTCCGAGCACCCGCTCTACATCCTCTACACCAGCGGCACGACCGCGAAGCCGAAGGGCATCCTGCACACGACCGGCGGATATCTCACTGGTGTCGCTGCGACACACAAGTACGTCTTCGACGTGAAGCCCGACCGCGACGTCTACTGGTGCGCTGCCGACATCGGCTGGGTCACCGGCCACAGCTACATCGTCTACGGCCCACTCGCCAACGGCGTGACGTCGGTGATGTACGAGGGCACGCCGGACTTCCCGGACAAGGACCGCTGGTGGTCGCTGATCGAGAAATACGGCGTCACGATTCTGTATTGCGCGCCGACCGCGATCCGCACCTTCATGAAGTGGGGCGACGAGTACCCCGGCAAGCACGACCTGTCGTCGCTGCGGCTGCTCGGCAGTGTCGGTGAACCGATCAACCCGGAGGCGTGGGTCTGGTACCGCAGCGTCATCGGCGGCGAACGCGTCCCCGTCGTGGACACGTGGTGGCAGACCGAGACCGGCGCGATCATGATCACACCGCTGCCCGGCATCACGACCGCGAAGCCCGGCTCGGCCCAGAAGGCGTTCCCCGGTGTGGCCGCCGATGTCGTCGACGGCGACGGCAAGTCGGTGCCGAACGGCGGCGGGGGTTACCTGGTGCTGACCGAGCCGTGGCCGTCGATGCTGCGCGGCATCTGGGGTGACCCGGAACGCTTCAAGGAGACCTACTGGTCGCGCTTCCCCGGCGTCTATTTCGCGGGCGACGGCGCCAAGAGGGACGAGGACGGCGACATCTGGCTGCTCGGCCGCGTGGACGACGTCATGAACGTCTCCGGTCACCGCATCTCCACGACCGAGGTCGAGTCGGCGCTGGTCGGCCACCCCGCGGTCGCCGAAGCCGCGGTCGTCGGTGCCGCCGACGCCACCACCGGTCAGGGCATCGTCGCGTTCGTCACCTTGCGCGGCGGCGTACCGGACGGCGAGGCCCTCGCGCAGGAGCTACGTCAGTGGGTAGCAAAGGAGATCGGCCCGATCGCGAAACCGCGGCAGATCCTTTTCACCCCGGACCTGCCGAAGACGCGCAGCGGCAAAATCATGCGCCGGCTGCTACGCGACGTCGCCGAGTCACGTCCGCTCGGTGACGTGACGACCCTCGCCGACCCGACGGTCGTGACCGCGATCGGCGAGCGCATGGCGACCGCGCCCCAAGACGACGCTTGATCGTGGGGTCCCCGCCGCCCAGTTCCGCGGTGAACTGACCGATCGCCGCGAGGGTTTCCGCAAACTGAGCGTGGCGATTCACGGTCATAGGTCAGTTCGCGGGAAGAGGGTGGCGACCCAGTCGTTGCGGAACTTCCCGGCCGGGTCGTACTCGGCCATGAGCGCGGCGAAGTCGTCCCAGTGCTCGTACAAGGCGGGCAGCGCTTCGGGCGCGGTGCTGAAAACCTTGCCCCAGTGCGGGCGAGCGTCGTACGGCGCGAGGGCTTCCTCGACTGCGGCGACGGCAGGAGCCACGGCGCCCGCGTCGCTGATCCACGTGAAGTGCATCGCGACGGTCTCCCGGCCGTAGCACGGACTCAGCCACAGGTCATCCGCAGCAACCGTGCGGATCTCGGAGATCTGGACGGCCGGCGCAATGACGTCGCTGATGCGATCGAGGGCGGCGAGCGCGTCGAGGGCATGCGCGCGCGGCAGGAGGTACTCCGACTGCAGTTCGTCGCCGCTGCTCGGAGTGAAGGCGAGGCGGAAGTGCGGCAACCGTTCGTGCCACGCGCCGGGTACGCCGAGCTGCTCGGTGCAATTGACCGGGGAGACCCCCGGAATGGGATGCCGCGGGCCGTCGGCCGCAACAGCCCCGAGCCAGCTGCCCTCGAGCTGAGCAACGTCGTCGCTGCGCCGCTTGACCCAGACCTGGTACGAGCGCGGTCTCCCCCAGGTGGTGAAGACGCTGACGCTGTAGCCAGCGGCAAACACCGTGTCGAAACCGTCGAACAACCGCACCGGGGGCAGCTCGTCGTAGACGACCTGCGCGACCTCGAACGTGGGGACGACGTCCAGCGTCAGCGACGTGACGACACCCAGGCAGCCGAGCGCGACGACCGATCCGCAGAAGTGCTCATCGCCGGCCCGCGTGAGCCGCTCGATGTCGCCGGTCGCCGTGACGAACTCGATCTCACTCACGGCCGCCGGCAGGCTGCGGTTGGCATCGCCTGATCCGTGCGTGCCCGTCGCGCAGGCACCGGCGACGGAGATGTGCGGGAGGGAGCCGAGGTTGGGCAGCGCGTAACCGGAGGCATGCAGCGAGCGCGCCAGCTCGCCGTAGCGGACGCCGGCGCTCACCTGCACGGTCGAGGTCGCGCTGTCGATGTCCATCGACGCAGGTAGTTCGGCGACCGAAACGAGATGACCGGACGTGTCGGCGATTCGATTGAACGAGTGACCACTGCCGAGTGCCCGGACGCCAGGGCTCGCGGCGACCACCCGCTGCAGCTCGGCGACATCGGTCGGCCGGTGAACGAACTCGGCCGAGAACACAATGTTGCCGGCCCAGTTCGTGAGGTCCTTGGCCATCATTGCCCTTCTGCCCCGCGGCGGAAGAGCTATTACACCCCGCGGACGGCGTCCCGCACACGCCCGCCTGCGGCCTCGAGTCGAACCACCGCGTCCGTCGCCGACACGCCCGCCAGGCTCATCACGAGCGCGATTCTGGTATCGCCACCGGCTTCAGCGAGCAACCTGGCGGCCTCGGCATCGGATATTCCGCCCGCCTCCACGAGGATGCGCCGCGCCCGGGCCCGCAGCTTGTCGTTGTTGGCCTGCACGCCGACCATCCAGCCGCCATACGTGCGGCCGAGCCGGACCATCACCAGTGTCGACAGGGTGTTGCACACGAGCTTCTGCGCGGTGCCGGACTTCAGTCGCGTCGACCCCGCGATGAACTCAGGGCCGACGGGAGTCTCGATTGCGATGTCGACTTCGGCACTGAGTTCGGCACCGCTGTTGCAGGCGATCCCGACGGCGAGCGCACCCACCGATCGCGCATAGCGGGCACCGGCCAGCGCGTACGGCGTCCGGCCGCTCGCACTGATACTGACGACGGCGTCCGCCGCCGTGACACCGAGCGCGGTGAGCGCGGCAACGGCGGCATCCGGGTCGTCCTCGTCGCCCTCGCTCGGGTTGGTGAACGCATCCACGCCGCCGGCGACGACGGCTGTCACCATCTCGCGGGGCACGCCAAACGTCGGCGCACATTCCACTGCGTCGAGAGCAGCGACACGGCCCGCGGTGCCTGCGCCGATGTAGATCAGGCGCCCGCCGTGTGCGAGCCGGGACGCGACCGCGTCGACGGCGGTCGCAATTTCCTTGGATACCGATCGCACGGCTGATGCGACAGTGGCATCGTCGTCGTTCATGAGTTCGACCAGCGCCAGAGTCGGACGCATGTCCAGGTCCTCGAACCCAGGGCGGTCCCGCTCGGTTTGCAGCCGGGTGAGGTCGTCGGTCATCGGGGCTGCCGTCTCCCTATCGTTACCTGAAGTGGTCTGGACCATTGTGCCTGGCACGACTAGAATCGCTAAATGGTCTAGTCCATGACGGCGACCGTTCCAGCTAGTGCGAGAGGAACCGCGTGTCCATCATCTCGGCGCCGCTGCTCCTGGTCGACGGCGTCCTGCGCGGTCCCGCCGCTGTCGTCATCGCCGACGGTCGCATCGGCGAAGTGCTCGACGGGATCCCACCCGCGGCGGGCGACCACCTGCAGCTGAGCGAGGGAATCCTCAGCCCCGGGCTGGTGGACCTCCAGATCAACGGCGCCTACGGGATCGACTTCATCTCTGCCACCCCGGAAGGTTGGGCCACGATCGCCGAGACGCTGCCGTCCACCGGCGTCACCGCGTTCCAGCCGACGTTCACGACAGCGCCGCTCGATGCGCTGGTCGCCGGGCTCGACCGGGCTGTCGTGGCCTGTGCGGAGCTCGAGGGCAGCGGCTTCGCGCGGATGATCGGCGTACATCTGGAGGGTCCTTTCCTCTCGCCGCTGCAGCCCGGCGTACACCCGGTTCACCAGATGATCGAGCCGAGCACCGCGAACCTCGACGTCATCCTCGCGGGCGAGGAGGCCCGCCGGATCATCACGATGGTCACCCTCGCCCCCGAGCTGCCCGGCTCCATCGACGCCATCCAGCGGCTCGTCGCTGCCCGCATCCGGGTGTCGATCGGACACACGGATGCGACGGCCGCGCAGGTGCGCGCCGCGACGGACGCCGGAGCGACGATGGTCACGCACATCTTCAACGCGCAGCGGCGGCTCGGACACCGCGAGCCAGGAGTTCCCGGACAAGCGCTTTCCGACAAGCGCCTCGCGATCGGCCTGATCGCCGATCTGATGCACGTAGCCGGGGAGATCGTCGGCGTCGTCATGCAGGCGGCCGCGGGGCGGGTCGTCCTCGTTACCGATGCGATGGCCGCCGCCGGGATGCCCGCTGGCCGCTACGAGCTCGGCGACTCGATGATCGACGTACTCAGCGATGGCTTGCCTCGCAATGCGGCGGGTGCGATCGCCGGTTCGACGCTGGCCCTCGATTCCGCGGTGCGCAACGTGGTCGGCGTCGGAGTGGACCCCGCCGCGGCGCTCGAAGCCGCGACGCGCGTTCCCGCGGATGTGATGGGCCGCAATGATCTCGGCCGCATTGCCCCAGGAGCGCGGGCCGACCTGGTGTGGTGGAGCAACGATCTTCAGCCGCTGCGGGTGTGGATCGGCGGGCAGGAAACCACCCAAGCCCCCCGGCCCGCCGAGGCTCGAGAACTCGCGTCCGACGAAGTCAGCGCCTGACGCGCAGCAGGTCTGAACTCGGGCTCCGTGCCCCGACCTGACCCCACCGCTCAGTACGCGCGCGTCACCAGGTCCTGGTGACCTTCGCGAGTGCGCGTGGCGCATCAGGATCGAGCCCTCGAGTGACCGCGATCTCGTAGGCGAGCCGCTGCAGCGGCAGGATCTCGAGGATCGGCGAGAGCGGCTCCGGTACGTCGGCCGGCAGCGCGAAGCCGACCTGGCCAGAGCCGATGTGGTGCGGCGCGCCGATGACCAGCAAGTCCGCACCGCGTTCCTGGAGCCGCTCGATGACCGGCGCCAACGCGTCACCACCGACGCCTGCGGGGGCGATGGCGATGACCGGGCTGGC
>JBDSAK010000137.1:0-4595 GCA_039922195.1 Mycobacteriales bacterium | reverse complement strand
ATCCGCCGGGTAGTGCAGGTCGAGGTCGACCCGGCGGAGGCAGTGCGGCACCTTCGAGGTGTACGACGTCGCGTCCCAGTCGGCCACGCACGGCGCGTCGGGAGTCGGTGCGATGACGTTGGTGACGGTCACCGCGAGGTAGTCGCCGAACGCTTCGCCGATCGACCCTGATTCCAGCGTGTAGCCGAAGCCGGGCACTTGTGCGTCGTGCACCGCGTGGCCGTACTCGTGGACGATGACCTCGGCGTCCTCGGCATCGTCG
The DNA here is from genome assembly GCA_039922195.1 of Mycobacteriales bacterium. Lineage (GTDB taxonomy): Bacteria > Actinomycetota > Actinomycetes > BP-191 > BP-191 > JBDTYE01. Next base: position 4,333 of record JBDSAK010000137.1, on the reverse strand, counting down.
ACGCCGCCCTTGCCGAGCTTGATCATGTCCTTCTTGTCCCACGAGAAGCTGTTGTCGGCGCCCCACTGGTTGATGCGCAGATCCTGCGACTCCTCGTTGACCGGCGCGTACTCCTTGCCGGTGCCGAACCCGAGGCTCTGGATGTACTTCTGCGTCTCGGTGATCCAGTAGTAGGCCATCACCTGCTCGAAGCGGTCGTCAGTGCGCCCGTAGAGGAACGTGTTGGTGGGCGAGTACGCCGGGTTGCCCGTCTCGCTGACGATGTTCGCGTAGGCGCCCCGCAGATAACCGCTGCCGTCGAGGTCGGTCAACGCAACGTTCACATAGGCCGGCTGGAGCGCGGCGTAGTCGGCGTCGTTCTGGTCGGTCAGTGTCTGGTCCTGGAGTTGTGCGACGGGGTTGGGGAAGAAGACCCTGCCCCTTCCAGTGGCGCTACCCGACGGCGGCTTACCGTTGCCGGCCAGAGCGGGCTGCACGGCGAGCGACGCCACCAACCCCACGACGGCAATCGCGATCAACCGGCTATGGGCACGAGCGCGCACAAGGACCTCCACGGATCGGGTGAGACCAGGAGGGTACGCACTTCGGGGGCCCGGGCGATAGTGGCCGACCGGAGACAGTCGGAAGTACGTTCGGTCAGCTGTAGGTGTGTTCCGGGCCAGGGAAGGCGCCGGAGCGCACGTCCTCCGCGAAGGCTTTCGCCGCGTCCGTGAGCACGCCGCGCACGTCGGCGTACTGCTTCACGAACTTGGCTGTGCGGCCTCCGGTCAGCCCTGCCATGTCCTGCCAGACGAGCACCTGCGCGTCGCATCCGCCGCCCGCGCCGATCCCGACTACCGGGATCTGCAACGCCTCCGTCACGCGGCTCGCGAGATCGGCAGGCACCGCCTCGAGGACGACGGAGAACGCGCCGGCCTCCTGCAGTGCCTTGGCGTCCTGCAGCAATCGCTCGCCTGACTCGCCGCGCCCCTGGACCCGATAACCACCGAACGCGTGCACCGACTGCGGCGTCAGACCCAGGTGTGCCATGACCGGCATCCCCGCGGCCGCTATTGCCTCGATCTGCGGGAGTACCCGCTCGCCGCCCTCGAACTTCACGGCGTGCGCGCGACCCTCCTTGAAGAACCGCGCCGCGTTGTCGAGCGCCTCTGGCACCGACGACTGATAGGAACCGAATGGCATGTCGGCGACGACGAAGGCGCGCTGTGCACCGCGGGACACCGCGCGCACCAGCGGCAGCATCTCGTCGACCGTGACCGGCAGCGTCGTGTCATGGCCGAAGACGAGCATCGCGGCTGAGTCGCCGACGAGCAGCACCGGAATGCCCGCGTCGTCGAAGAGCCGTGCCGTCGTGAAGTCGTAAGCCGTGAGCATCGCCCACTTCTCACCGGTGTCCTTGGCGCGCTGCAGGTCGTGGATCGTGACGCGCTTGGCCGGGTCGCCGCCGTACAGCGGCTGGGGCGTGGTCGGAGCAGAAGTCATGGCAGACGCCACCTCGTGTCATCGAGGCCTCTCGTATGAGGTCCCCGTGCAGGTAAATCGTGACACGGCAGACCCGCGGAAGGAAGCAACTGATCGGGCTGCTGGTTCGCCCGCCGGCTGGGGCGGCGTCACACTCGCGCACACCGTGCGTACGCCGGACGAGGTCGATGCCGTCCTCGTGGAGGCCGAAGCTGCAGAAGCGACGATCGGACGGCCGGGCGCCCGAATAGGACATGACTGCGGCGCCGGTGTCTGTCTCCGAGTTCTCACGGAAAGTAGTTCTTGGTAGCAGTCCGAGTTTTAATCCCCCGTTCCTGAACCGCAGACCCATGCGCAGCGAAAGGGGGGCAGGGCGTCGCAGCTCGAGCGTCGCCACCAGCCATGGATGGGGTAGGTCAATGTCAGGTAAAAAGAGCTCGATGGGTCGGGCGGCAGTCGCTGTCGGACTCAGCATCGCGGCGATCGGGGCGTCGACCCTGCTCGCACCGACGGTCGGCTATGCCTCCAGCCACCGGGAGGCGCCGCTCTCGTCCAAGGAGCCGGCAACCGATGCCACGGACCTCTACGCGTTCGTCAGTCCCGACGACGCCTCCATGGTCACCCTGGTCAGCAACTGGATCCCCATGCAGATCCCTGCGGGTGGTCCGAACTTCTACCAGTGGGACCCGAACGCACGATACGACGTCAACATCGACAACAACGGCGACGCGATCGCCGATGTTGTCTACCGGTGGGTGTTCACCAGTCACTACCGCAACCCGAACACGTTCCTCTACAACACCGGCGTGGTGAACCACCTCACCGACCCCACGCTCAACTTCTACCAGACCTACGATCTCCTCGAGCTGCGCACCAACGGGGCCGGGATGGTGAAGACCAAGACGCTCGTCGATGACGGCATTTCCGCACCGTCGCACGTCGGCAACGCTTCCATGCCCAACTATGCTGCGCTGCGCGCCGAAGCCACGCTGCCGTTGATCCGCGGGACGGGCAAGACGTTCGCCGGCCAGGCCGACGACCCGTTCTTCCTCGACCTGCGCGTGTTCGACCTGCTGTACGGCGCCGACCTGAGCGAGCGGGGCAATGACACCCTCAGGGGCTTGAACGTCAACGTTCTCGCCCTGCAGGTGCCGACGAAGGAACTGGTCACCTCGAAGAGCCCGATCATCGGTGTCTGGACCACCGCTTCGATGCCGCAGCTGGACACCCGATCGGCCGCCGGCGGCATCCGCGCGTCCGGCGACTACGTCCAGGTTTCCCGCCTCGGCAACCCGTTGGTCAACGAGGTCGTGATCCCGGTCGGCACGAAGGACAAATTCAACGCTTCGAAGCCCAAGGACGACGCACAGTTCCTCAGCTTCGTCACCGATCCCGAACTCCCGAAGCTGATCGAGGCGATTTACAAGATCCCGGCACCCGCCACGCCCCGCAACGACCTCGTGTCGGTGTTCCTCACCGGTGTCGAAGGCATCAACAAGCCCGCCGGCGTCCGTCCGAGCGAGCAGTTGCGCCTGAACACCTCGATCGCACCGGCCGCTGCGCCCAAGCGCCTCGGCGTACTCGAGGGTGACACGGCTGGATTCCCGAATGGCCGTCGCCTCACCGACGATGTCGTAGACATCGCCATCCAGGCTGCCGAAGGTGAACTCGTTGGCAACCCCAACGACCTCGGCGACCTCGTCGACAACAACGACAAGGGATTCGGTACGTCGTTCCCGTACGTCGCCCTGCCGCACTCGGGCTCGGCGACCGGGGCCTCCACGACTGCCAAGGAAGTCATCCTCTCCGCTGCGACCTCGAACGGCAGCAACTCTGCCGGCGGTTTCCTCGCGTTCACCGGGCTGGCCATCGCGGCTGCCGGTGTCGTCGTGAGCCGTCGCAAGAAGGTTGCCGCTTCGGACTAGCACGCACCGACGAGACCCACCTTCGCTGCCTAGACTCTGCAGCGGAGGTGGGTTTCGTGCTATCCGCCTGGAGGACGCCACTCGCTAACCGGGGCCCTCGCGGAAGCGGTTGGTGATCGGCAGTCGTCGGTCGCGGCCGAAGTTCTTCGGCGAGATCTTCGGGCCCGGCGGGTACTGCCGGCGCTTGTACTCGGCGATGTCGACCAGCCTCAGCACCTTGTCGACCACCGCGGCGTCGTGCCCCTTCGCGATCAGGTCGTCCCGGCCGAGGTCACGCTCGACGTAGTCGTCGAGGATCGCGTCGAGAACGTCGTACGGCGGTAGCCGATCCGCGTCGAGCTGGCCGGGCGCGAGTTCGGCGGACGGTGGCTTGGCGATGGTGTTCTCGGGGATGGGCGGCGTCTCCCCGGCCGCGGTCGCGACGGCGTTGCGCCAGCGCGCCAGTTCGAACGCGAGTGTCTTCGGCACATCCTTGATCGGCGCGAAACCGCCCGCGCTGTCGCCGTACAACGTGGAGAAGCCGGTGGCGAGCTCGCTCTTGTTGCCGGTCGTCAACACGAGATGCCCGTGCTGGTTGGACAGCGTCATCAGCAGCATGCCGCGCACCCGCGCTTGCAGATTCTCGGCCGACAGTCCGGTGACGCCGCCGAATTCTTTCAATGCGTCGTGGAAGGACCCGACCAACTCGGCGATCGGAATGTTGCTGTAGTGCAGCCGCTGTCGGTTGGCTAGCTCCTCCGCGTCCCCGACGCTGTGCTGCGAGGAGTACGACGATGGCATCGCCACGACATGCACCGCGTCCGCGCCGAGTGCATCGCGCGCGATGGTCGCGACCAGAGCGGAGTCGATGCCGCCGGACAAGCCGAGCACGACCGACGTGAAGGCGTTCTTGCGGACGTAGTCGCGCGTCCCCGCGACGATCGCGGCCCACACTTCTGCATTGTCGT
>JBDSAK010000136.1:0-14420 GCA_039922195.1 Mycobacteriales bacterium | reverse complement strand
CCGCGCGAACGCGAAGGCCGACGGCTGCCGTGCTTCCGGGCTCTTGCGCATCGACTGCGCGAGCGCTCGCTCCAAGGGAGCGGGTACGTCGTCCCGTCCGGTCGGCATGACGTTCTCGCGTTCGACGCGCTGCATCATGGCGAGCGGGCTGTTATCCGCGCCAGGTAGCTCGAACGGCGAGCGGCCGGCGAGCAGGTGCCAGACCGTCGCGCCGAGCGAGTACACGTCGCTGCGCTCGTCTGGATCGGTTTCCGGCCGGAACACCTCAGGCGCAGCCCACGGGATCGACATGCCGCCGACGTCGTCCTCGACGTGGATCTGGGTATTGGCCGAGATGCCGAAGTCGCTCAGGCCCGGCCGCCCGTACTGGCTGGTCAGAATGTTCGCCGGCTTGATGTCGCGATGCAGGATCGACAGGCGGTGCGCCGTCTCGATCGCGCCCGCAACCTGGATCCCAATCGCGAGCACTTCAGGGACCGACAGCCGTTCCCGGCGGGCCCGCACGCCGAGGTGCGGCCGCGGGTAGTACTCCATGACCAGGTACGGCCGGCCGTCGTCGGCGACGTCCGCACCGAAGATGTTGACGATGTACGGGTGCGCGGACACCTGGGCCATCAGATCGGCCTCGGCGGCGAACTGCGTGCGCCGCGCTTCGGTGAGCCCCGCCGCGAGCAAGACCTTGACCGCGACCGGGCGGCGCGGTCTCTCCTGTTCGTACAGGTAGACATCCGAGTAGCCGCCCGTCCCGAGCAGCGCAACGCACGTGAACCCGCGAAGCTCCGGTGCGGCCACTGGGGAGCGCGCAGCGCTCACTGTGCCGGCGCGTAGCGGAAGGTCACCTCGCCCGCGAGGTCGATCACCGCATTCGGCACCAACGGATACGGCTCCCCCGGTTGCAACCGCTCCGGGTCGCGGCCGGGCAGAGCAACGACCGTGCCGTTGACCGAATCGAGATCGACGACTTCGACCCGCCACCCATCGAGGCGCACTTCGACGTGACTTCGTGAGATGTCCTGCGCCGGACTCTCGACCTGGACGAGCTGGGGCAGCTCACCCGCGGACACTCGTTCCGCGCTCGGCGACCGACCGACGACGACCCGGCTGTCCAGCTCGACGACCTGACCGGTCGAGAAGCGCAGGTGCCCGAGACTCGGCCGCGGGACGAGAACCGGCTCCTGCTGATCGAGGAACTCGTCACAGATCCGGCACCGGAACGCCTCAGGCGGATTGAGATGCGTCAGCGAACACGACACCGCCTGCACCAACGGTGTCACAGCGGCGTCCGCGCGAAGCTCGTTGATCGTCATGCGAGTGACGGTGTAGCCGTCGTGATCCCCCTCGCGGCCGAGGTCGACATAGGCAGCGTTGACCTCGCCATCCGCTTCGGCAGCCAGGTAGCCGCCCTTCGCGAGGTCGAGTTCGTCGTGAGGCGTCGACCCGACCGTCACGACGGTTTCGTCCGCTAGTTGCTCGTCGTCCTGATGCGACGCCGGCACCTCGTCGATCATGATGCGGGTAGCTGTCTTCTCGGTGGCCCTTCGCTGGCCCGTTGCGGCAAGCGGGGGCGCTGTCACCTCGTCCTCGTCTGCGGGTGGGTGCCACAAGACGGCATCCGCCAGCACGATGCCTCCCAGGATCGGCAGGCTGGTCCCGGAATCAACCCCGGACCGGCCCAGCGTCACGGCGGTGACCTCGTCGGCGACGTACTCGATGTTCGTGCTCACTCCCCCGCTGTCGATCGATCGGCGAATGCCGCCGGCGTCGGTGACGACCGCGCTTACGCCGGCGCGCACGAGCACGCGGATGCAGTCCCCGTCACGCAGGACGAGTCCGAACGGCGGGATGCCTGAGGTCGTGCCGCCGGTGACCGCCCGGATGATGTCGTCGACGTCGGCCCCCGAGCTGACGGCCTGCCAGACGACACGGCGGCGCTCGTTCGGGAGTTCGTCGACGAACACCGCGAACGACGGACTGACGACAGCGGTCCACGTGCCGGGGCGGTATGCGTTCTCACTCATTCGGCACCCCTCCCCTCGGAATTGTCGCCTCGTGCGCACCGAAGTCGTAGATTGCGCGCACATCGACAACGACGACGCTGATGTTGTCACGCCCACCCGCCGCGAGCGCAGCCGATACGAGCTGGTCGGCCGCCTCCTCCGGATCCGGGGAGTTGCGCAACAGCTGCAATATCTGGTCGGCGCTGACATCACCGGAGAGCCCGTCGCTGCACAGCAGGAACCGTTCGCCGACCTCGGGCGGCAGCAACCAGAAGTCGGCCTGGCTCTCGGTGTCCTGTCCGAGCGCCCGGGTGACGATGTTGCGTTCCGGATGGCCGATCGCTTCATCCGCCGTGAGGCGGCCGGCAGCGATCAGTTCCTGAACGTAGGAGTGGTCGACGCTGACCTGGTTGAGCTCTCCCTTGAAGAGCCGGTACAGACGAGAGTCGCCGACGTTGAACGCCAGCCAGTACGGGCGCCCGACCTGTTCGACCGCAATCATCCCGACGACGGTCGTGCCCATGCCCGCGCTCGACGCCCCTGCCTCGCCCGCCTCCACGATTGCCTCGTTGGCCGCGGTGATCGCGGCCGCAACGTCGGCGATGGTGAGCGCCGAGGCGCCGACCAATGGACGGAACTGGTCGATCGCGATGCTGCTGGCGACCTCGCCGGCCCGATGGCCACCCATGCCGTCGGCGACCACGAAGACCGGTGCGTCCGCGAGCAACGCGTCTTCGTTGTGCTGGCGGACATGGCCGTTGTGGGTTTGTGCCCCCCACGTGACTTCGATCATCAGCCACCCCAGCCCTCTTGGCTCGCTGCGCACCTTAATGCCCGCGGGCAGCAAGCGGTATCGCCTGGCCGGAATCTCCGCTAGTTCTCCCGATCACGCTGTCTGGCTCCTATCACAGCGGAGCACACTCGAACGAAAGGGATGCGGCATGCCAAACGCGAAGCCGACCGCTGCAGGGCAGGCGATCCGATGGCGCGGCTTCGGTCGCGCGGGCGGCTTGGAACGTGGACCGGCGCTACTTCGTGCCGACCCCGATGTTCAAGGGTGCCGTCAACACGGCGGCACCGTTCCCTCCCGAGCGCTCGCGGACCATGCCGTCGAGCACCTGGATGACGTCCTTGCGTTGCCGGTCGGTGAGATCGGCAACGAGCATGCCTGGGATCGGGTTGCTGCCCAGCGTCCAATCCCACAGCTGCTGTCCGGTGCGGACGTTGATGCGTTCCCGGTAGGTCGTGTCGACGGTGACATCTGTCAGCCCTGCGTCGATCAGCCGCTGCCGCAAGACATCCGGATCGGCGACCTGGAACTCGAGCATCGGCTCGTCCTCCGCCGGTCCTTCGAACTCGGGGACCACCGCCTGTACCGCACTGATGAACACGTGCAGCGCCTCGAACTCACGTGGATCCCCATAGGCGATGAGCAGCACGCGTCCGCCCGGCTTGGTGGCGCGCACCATCTCACGCAGCGCCTGGGCTTGATCAGGAACGAGCATCACGCCGAACTGTGAGCCGGTCACGTCGTAGCTGTCGTCGGGGACGTCGAGCGCGTGGCAATCCATCACCCGACCTTCAGCGTCGAGACCTTCATCAGTGGCGCGCGCGGTGAAGTGCTCGATCATCCTCGGGGACCAATCAGTCGCCAGCACCTTCGCGCCCAGCCTGGCAGCTGGAAGGCTCAGGCCGCCGGTGCCGGCGGCGACGTCCAGGAACGTATCGCCTGCCTTCAGCCCCGCCAATCGCAGTCCTGCCGTTGCCAGTTCGGACTCACCGGGTGCGACATGCTCGTCGTACAGAGTCGCGATCGAATCCCACGCCTCGACGGGCGCGGTGTGATCGCTGTGTTGCCCTGTCTCCTGCTGCAGATCTGTCATGTCCGGCTCCTGTCGAGAGAGTTTCCAGAGGAGTCGAACGCTAGGCCGGCGCGAACCGGACGGCTTCGGTCAAACGATCCAGTACGCCTCAGGCAGGCGTGGGTAGTTCTGTGTAGTCGGGCTCAGATGAGGCCGTTCTCGTATGCGTAGGCGGTGGCCGCCGCACGGGACGGCACGCCGACCTTGGCGAAGGTGTTGCTGACGTGACGGGCGACCGTCTTCTCGGACAAGCCGAGCTCGGTCGCGATCGCGCGGTTGGTCCGTCCAGAAGCGAGCAGGCGCAGCACTTCCACCTCGCGGCCAGTCAAACCGCGTGGGCTCTGACCAGGCGGCCGTCTCACGAGGACATCGAGCCGCGCGATGTCCGGTTCAGCCCCCAGCCGCGAAAAGATCTTCCTCGCTCCGTCGAACTCCAACGCGGATGTCTCCGCATCGTCTACGGCACGGCACGCGAGACCGATCAGAACCTGAACGCGTGCGGTCTCGTAAGGGGCGTCCAGCTCGCGCCACACCGATCCGGCGAAGCGGAGCATCGGCAGCGCCGACCCGGGGTCGCCTTCGGCAAGCAGAACTGCACCCGCCGCCGAGGCGGCCAGCGCGCGCAGGTAGGGCGCATCCAGCAGCTCGGCGATCTGGCCGAGTTCGTCCGCACCCGCGCGCGCCGACACCACATCCCCTACGGCGATCATGGTCTCGATGTAGGCGGGCAGGATGCGGGACCGTGCCGGCGGTTCCTGGGTCTCGTTGAACGCTCTGCGCAGGACAGTCGTCGCGAGGTCGACGCGTCCTTGGGCCAGCCGCAGGAGCGCCAGGCCCGGCTCGGGTCGGCGGCCGGACTCGTTCGCCCGGCGGTAGCTCGCCTCAGCCTCGGCGTACTCGCCACGGAGCCGCTGCAGCTCGCCGAGCTGGTAGTGGGCCGAACCGAGCGTGTCCCAGGCGACCGGGCCGGACAGGTGATCGCACGCTTGCTGCGCGGCCGCTGTCGCCTCCGTCCAGGCTCCCTGCAGTTGCAGGAGCTCGCATCGATGGACCAGGCAGTTTCCCCGATAGGGGACGAGTTCGGGTTGGGAGTCGCACCAACGGGTGAGTGCGGCCGTCCACTGTCTGGCCCGCTGCAGATCGAAGAGATCGGAACAGCCTGCGATCACCGTGCAATACGCCATTCCGGCGTACATCGGCGATACCTCGCCAGCCGTGACACCGACCATGACTTCGTCCAGCAGGGCCATTCCGGGGGCTCCGTGGCCTTGCAAGAGCAGGCACATGCCCTGGCCGAGACGGGACATCGTCACCAGGTCGGTGTCATTGCACCGCTGGCCGACTGCCGTGCTCTCGGTAAAGGCGGATTGCGCGCTTTCCGGGTCTCCGCCCCACATCTGGGCAAAGGCATTCCAGGTGAGCAGCCACGCGCGTTCTGGGCAGTCGCCGCAGCCCTCGAGCACGCGAGCTCCGCGGGCGAACCATCCCATTCCGGGTGCGGTCTCGCCTCGGAACATCAGGCCCGACCCGATCGCGACAGCGTGCCGCGCCGCACGTTGCGGATCGCCGCGCTGGATGGCCTCGTGGTGAGCGCGCGTCCACGCGAGCAGGGATTCCGCGTCATCGCCGGACAGGTACGCGGCGATCGCCAGCATCTCGAGGTCGTCCAGATCGAGTGGGCTCGTGGCATCGGCCACCGCAAACTGCTTGCGCGCGTCGCACCATGAGCACGTCGCGAAGGACGCCCGCGCCCGGCTGAGTTCGTCGCTCGTGGTCACCAGGCCAGTGTCGTCTGTCTCGGTCAGCCTGTCTTCGCGCAGTTGATACAGGTGGCAACGGACGGGCGCGCGGCCAGTCGTTCCTCGTTGATCCCGGCTCCGCATCGCACGCAGACGCCGTACGTCCCGGCGTCGAGTCGTTGGAGGGCACCATCGACGTCAGCCAGCCGGCGCTGCGCCAACTCGAGTACGGCGACGATCTGCGCGCGCTCGAAGGCAATCGTCGAGCCCTCGGGGTCGTGCTCGTCGTCGGCGTTCGAGGATGCGGAGGCCGCGACCATGCCGTCGAAATCGCCCGTCAGTTCCTCGATCTCTGAGAGCGTCTCCGCCCGGTCGCTGTGCAACGCCGCGGAGACAGCAGCGGGATCGACGTCTGCTGGTGGTCGACCGGTCATGACGTACTCCAACGAACACTGGGCGCCACCGATTCCGGCGGCGCCCAGGCATCCGCGGATCGGACTAGTCGTAGTTGCGAATCATCCGGACGTTGAGCGCGATCATGACGAGCCCAGCGATCGCGATGACCGCGAAGCCGCGACCGATGGCGGACCAATCAAGGTCGTCGAGGACCAGTGAGCGCAGCCCCTCCATGATGTAGGTCACCGGATTGAGCGATGCCGCCTCCCGCATCCCGTCCCCCAACCGGTCTCGGGGGGCGAAACTCGGGGTGAGGAACAGCAGCGGGAAGAACACCAACCCGCCCGAATTGGTGGCGGCGGCACTGCGCGTCTTGAGGGCGATCAGCTGCATGAAACCGCCATAGACGACCCCCCAACCGGCAGTGAGCAGAAGCAACAGCACCCAGCCGATCGGACCGCTGGCGATGCGGATCCCCAACAGCAGCGAGATCAGGATCAGCACGAGCGTGATCGTGGCGCTCTTGACGAATTCGGCCCCGAGGCGACCTAGCACCAACGAGGTCCGCGAGGCGGGTGTCGCCCGCAGCTTGTCGAAGTAGCCGCCTTCGATGTCCTCGACGAGGAACAGCGCAGCCGATCCGAACGAGGCGGCAAGCAGCAGCGAGCTCGGCAGCTGGAAGGCTGCGTAGCCCTGGCCCTTGAGGAACGACTCGCCGCGCAGAATCTCCGAAGCCTGACCGGTGTTGACGATCAGGAAGAAGAGCGGAATGAAGAGCGTGGGGAAGAGCGCCTCGGGCGTGCGCAGCGCCTCGCGCAGCGCCCGGCCGGTGAGAGCCAACGACTGGCCTGCGGAACTCATGCCAATACCTCCTGAACATCGCCGGCGGCGCGCTCGCGGGTGCGGCCGGTCGCGTCGAGGAAGACCTCGTCGAGCGTCGGGTCGGCATCGAGCCCGCGCCGGTCGCGTAGATCGGTCTTGAGTTGCTGCGGAGTGCCCTCGAGAACGATGCGCCCGCCGTCGATGATCGCCAGCCGGTTGCAGAGGGCGTCGGCCTCCTCGAGGTACTGCGTCGTCAGGAAAACCGTGGTGCCCTGCTCGTTGATCCGGCGGACCTCATCCCAGACGACAAGCCGGCTGGCCGGGTCCAGCCCGGTCGTCGGCTCGTCGAGGAAGAGCACCTCCGGCTGATGCACCAGCGCGGTGGCGAGGTCGAGCCGGCGCTTCATGCCACCTGAATACCCTTTGACGCGGCGATCGCCTGATTCGACCAGATCGACGAGCTCGAGCAGCACCTGGGCTCGGTCGACCGCCGACGCCTGCGGCATGTCGAACAACCGGGCCTGAAGGATGAGTGTCTCGCGTCCGGTCTGCCGCCCATCGAGGCCCGCCTCCTGGAGCGCGACACCGATCTTGCGGCGGGCGCGGTCAGGCTCGACTGACACATCGACGCCCGCGACGCGAGCGGTGCCGGACGTGATGGACAACAGCGTCGTGAGCATCCGAACGGTCGTCGACTTGCCGGCGCCGTTGGGCCCGAGGAACCCGAAGACCTCGCCTTCGGCTACCTGGAGATCGACGCCGCGCACGGCCTCGACGGTTTCCTTACGGCTGCTGTAGTGCTTGACGAGGCTCTCGGCCTCTACTGCGTATGTCATGTCAGGAACCGTACTGGCGCGGTCCGACAGTGTGCGCGACGCATGAAATCTCCCTGCAGTTGTGGCGGCGGACGGTGACCGTAGCAAGACCTACTTGTTTCCCGCAAGCAGTTACTGCACAACAGCAAGTTACGGTGTATACATCAATCATGGCTCCAGGTCGTACCTACGCCGACGCGTGCGGAATGGCCCATGCGCTCGACCTGATCGGCGAGCGCTGGGCACTGCTCATCGTCCGTGAATTGGTGATCGGACCCAAGAGATATAGCGACCTGTTGGCCGACTTGCCGGGGATCAGCACGAACGTGCTCGCCGCTCGCCTCGAGGGTCTCGAGCAGACGGGCGTCCTACAACGCCGCCGTCTCCCTCCGCCCGCAGCCTCATCGGTCTACGAGCTGACCACGTGGGGTGGGGCACTCGAACCCATCATCTGCAGCATCGGCCGCTGGGGTGCGGCCTCGCCCAGCCATGACCGCACCGCTCATCTCAGTGTCGCGTCGTTCGTGCTGTCGCTTCGCACGAACTTCGACAAAGCCTCAGCGTCCGCTGTGCGGACCACGGTCGAGTTGCGCCCCAGCGATGACGATGTCTTTACCGCAGAGATCCGCGGGCAGCGACTGCGCGTCGAGCGCAGCCACGCAGACTCTCCCGACGCGATCCTCACCGGTACGCCTCCGGTGCTGGCCGGCATCGTGTACGGCGGGCTGACCCTGTCCGCTGCGATCGCCGCGGGACAGGCGACGCTCAGCGGGCGCGCGGCAACCATCGAAGCATTCCGTCGCTGCTTCGTGCTGCCGGCTACCGCGGCCGGCCGGCATCCCGACTAGGCGCGCAGACGCACATGGTCAGGCCATCGCAGCGATGGTGGAAAAGCTGCTGTGCCAGATCGTCGCGGTCGCGCGGCAGGCCAGCCGACTCGCGCCGAGTGCTACCACGTCCGCGTCGGTCAACGTGTACGTCGGACCGGTGCCGAGCGGGGTCGCCCCGGAGGAAAACGCCGACCCAGCAGCGAAGGCCGGCTCCAGCGCCCACTCGAATGCCAGCGTTGCCGTCGGGCTCGTGCTCACGCCGGCGCAGGTTGCGACCGAGCCGGTGACGATCGGAACTGTCGCAATCGAGGCGGTGGCCATGACGGGTACGAGCACCGGCATGACGGTGTAGCCGGTCGTGGCAGTCGAGCCCATGGTGTTACCGGCAGTCACCTCGCAGATCAGCTGGAAGTTCTGCATCGCGATCATGAGTTCTTTCGTCAGCAGCACGGTCGGACCCGACTGCAGCAGTTGCCGGTCACCGGTCAGCTTCGTGTACCAGTTGTATGTCAGTGTCGCCGGGTCGGCGTACTCGAACGTCGGCGCGACGCAGGTCGCCAGCTGGTCGGGCACCGGATCGGTAGAGGGCGACAGGCCGACAATCTGCACGGACTGGCCGAACGTGGCCGTGGGAAGAACGCCCGCCACAACCGACGTCGTGGCCTTCGTGCTACCGACGTCTGACACGGCGCTGACGTTGCACATGAGCTTCTTGCCGGCATCGGCGGCCGTGACCAGGTACGTCGGACCGCGCGCGATCTCGACGTAGGTCGGACTACGCGTCCAGTTGTACGTCATCTCTCGCGCGTTCGCCGTCCAGGTGCCCGGCCCGCAGGTCAGCGTCGAGCCGACCGCGACGGTGCCGACGATGGCAGGCGCAGTGCGCAGGATCGGTACGGCGCGGTTGCTGCGCTGTGCCAGTGCCGGGAGGTTGCGTCGCGACGTCCCGATCCACGTCGAGTAGTTGCCGACCGAGGTGAAGATCGTCGGTGTCGGTAGGTTGCAGTTCGCAGAGCCGAACGACGTGACGCCGACGACATAAGGGACGCCCAGCACGTGTACGACGAGTGGGCCACCGCTGTCGCCGTGGCAGGCGCCGTGATACAGCCTCGTCGCCGGGTCGTACCGGCCGGCCGCCAGCATGAGCGAGTCGACGAACCAATCCTCGAACTCGACCTGCGCCGCCCGCGTCTGCCGGACGAGCGAAGCCGTTCGCAAGTGCCCGGTCAGCTCCCCGGTCTCGGTGCGTCCCCACCCGTAGAGCGTGAGTTTCGGCAACGCGCCGGAACGCACCTTCGCGGCCATCGTCGGCGAGCCGAGCTTGGCATACGACGTCAGGTTGAGGCGCTCGAGCGGGCGGACGATCGCGACATCATCCTTGGTCGCCGTGGAGCGGTAGGTGCCATTGACGTCGATCGCTTCGAGGGCGACGAGCCGGCCACGCCCGAGGGAATCGGTGTTGGTCACGACGTAGAAGAAGCCGGGCCCGTCGACGCAGTGCGCCGCGGTCAGCACTTCGAGTGGGCCGATGGCCGTCGCCGTACAGATGAATCTAGGCCGCGACGTGGACCCGGCGCCGTAGTAGATGCTGACGGCCCATGGGACCGTGGTCCCCGGGCGCGAGACGACCGTGCCGTTGATGACATGGCGGCGACCGTGGGAGGGGCCCATCGCACTGGCGGGTGAACCTGAGGCCACGACGGTGGCGACAGTGATCGCGGCAAGCAATGGGCGATGGCGGCGAGCGATCAGCAACGAAGTCCCCAGTTCGTGAGAGTTCCCGGCCCCACGCCGAGACAGACCGATCTCCCGGCCTGGCGATGACATCGACCGGCCGTCGCCGGCGCTGTTGGGCCATTTGAGCGTGGGACCGACATCGGCAGGTCGATGGGCGTGACGAAGCAGGCCGCGCACAACGAGGCTCGTGCCGCCGTTGCGGCTGGGGCACAACTACATCGGCACCGAGCACATCCTGCTCGGGCTGCTCGAACTCGAGGACGGCAACGGCGTACTTGCCGGTGCGGGGGTCTCGAAGGCAACCGCGGAAGCGCAGCTGACCGACGCACTGACATCGCTGCAGCCGCCTCGCAGCGACTGAGCTGAACCGCTACGGCGTTGTTGCCTTGTCGCCCTTGGGCGTCACGGCCCACCAGATGCCGCCGACCCCCTGGCCGGTGGTATCACCGGGCTTTGCGTCCGGCGCGTACCTGTACAGCGGCCAGCCCCCCATGGTGACCTGCTCGCCACCGTCGGCGGCCGTGAACGAGCCCAGCAGAGACGCGTCGATTCCGGATGCGTCCGGCTTGCCCTTCGAGAGCGACCGCGGCCAGGTGCCCAGGCAACCGCCTGTGCAGTTCGACTTCGGCGGGTCGTTCGAGTCCTTGTCGAAGCGGTACAGGGTGAACCCCTGCGCGTCGACGACGACGTCGCCGAGGGTCGCGCTCTTGGCGACGGAGAGCTTCACCGCACCCCCGGCTGCCGGCGCCGAGCTGCTCGCAATCGCCGCGGCGGATGTCGTCTGTGCAGCAGCCGGTGCGTCGTACTTGTCGTCGTCCTTGTCGCTGCAGCCGCTCAGGACGAGGAAGGTTGCCAGCGCGGCGGCCGTCACGCCGGCGGTGCGGAATCGGTGTGCCATCGGGGTCTCCTCCGTCGAGCCGTCGCTTCCTGCATCGGCCTCAGAGGGAACTACGCACGGCGAATGCGAATGGATTGCGGCACGACGATTGACTGGAGAAATCCCTTGCTACGTCGAGAGATCAGCCCAGTAGCTGCCGCTGCCGTCGACAGAGTCGATGGTCATCCGCACGATGTCGTCGGCGTCCACGCGCAAAGGCTTGCCGTAATAGCCGTGACCGCCCCGTACTGATACCCGCTCGACAACGACGACCTGGCCATCCTTGAGGGTGGCGAGCACGTCGTAAACCCCGTCGTTCGGTGCACCCGTCAGCGATACGTAGCACCACGACTTCTCGTCGCCCTGGTGGAGGAACACTTCGCCGATCTCGCCCGTGGCGTTCACGATCGGCGCACGGCGTAGGGCCTGCTGCGGCGCGGTGGAGCGGCCGGCGTACACGCCGATCGACAGCGCGACTACTCCAATGACGGCGGCCGCGGCGGCGGCGGCGAGAACGTGCCACCGCGAGTCCGTGCGCGGTCGCTCCCGGCGCAGACGGTCCGCCACCAGAGCCTCGAAACCCGACGGCGGTTCGGCTTCGGGTCCGATGAGCAGGAGCGCGTCCGCCGTCGCGCTGAGTTCGGCGACGTAGCCCCGGCAGTCGGCGCAGATGGTCAGGTGCGCGACCGCGGCGACGCGATCAGCGCCGTCGAGAAGTCCGAAGACGAACTCGGGGGCGAGTTCTTTGAATTCTGCGCAGCTGAGTTGCTTCACCGTGATTGCCGTTCCTGCTCGAGATCCGCGTGCAACCGGAGCAGACCGGAGCGGATGCGCGTCTTCGCCGTACCGAGCGGTATGCCTTCGATCTCGCTGACTTCGCGTGCAGTGCGGCCGGCGTACGCGGCCAGCACTACCGCGCGCCGCTGCTCGACGGGCAATGTCGCGAGCGCGTCGCGCAGCACGTCGGCTTCCTCCGACATCACTGCGACCGCGTCCGGGTGGGGGTCGGCCGAGGGTACCTGAAGCGCGAGCACCGACTCGGGATCGATCGGCTCCGGGCGGCGAATCCGCAGGACGTCGATGCCGGCGTTGCGGGTGATGGTGAGCAGCCAGGTGATGACCGGACCACGCCGGGCGTCGTACGACGCCGCGAATCGCCACGCGCGCACGAACGCATCCTGGGCGACATCCTGCGCGGTCTGCGGGTCGCCCACGATGGACAGCGCGAGTCCGTAGACGCGGTGCTGAAACCGCCGGACGAACGCGCGCGCGGACTGCTCGTCTCCGGCACCCAGGCCGGCGAGCAGCGCATCGTCAGAGGGAGACCACATGAGGGACTACGTCGACGCAGCCGAAATGGATTGCCCCGATGAGTCTGGCCACCACTCGCCGGCCGAAGTGCCACCCCTGCCCATAGTCGCAGCCGAGCTTTCGGAGGCGGTCGGCCGAGTCCTCATTCCGCCACCCTTCCGCGCCGACCTTGATTCTGCGCCAACATGGGGGCTTCGAACCAGGATGTCCTTAGCCCCTATTTTGCCGCCCAGCTAGTCCACGTCGGCGACGGCTCGGGCGAATTGGGCGGCGTACAGCCTGGCGTAGGCACCGTCAGCCGCGAGCAGCTGGTCGTGCGTGCCCTGCTCGACGATGCGGCCTGACTCCATGACCAGGATGAGGTCGGCGTCGCGGATGGTCGAGAGCCGGTGCGCGATGACGAAGCTGGTGCGGCCGTGCCGCAAGGCATTCATCCCGCGCTGGATGAGAACCTCGGTGCGGGTGTCGACCGAACTCGTCGCCTCGTCCAGGATCAGGATCGCCGGCTCGGCAACGAATGCGCGGGCAATCGTGATGAGCTGTCGCTCCCCCATGCTGACGTTCGACGCCTCCTCGTCGATGACGGTGTCGTAGCCCTCAGGGAGTGTGCGCACGAATCGGTCGACGTGCGTGGTCCTCGCCGCTTCGACGAGCGCTTCGTGAGTCAGTGCGTCGGCGCCGTAGGAGATGTTGGCTGCGATCGAGCCACCGAACAGCCACGCGTCCTGGAGCACCATGCCCGTCTTGCTGCGCAACTCCTCGCGCGACATCGTGGCGATGTCGACGCCGTCGACGCAGATGCGACCCGCGTCGATCTCGTAGAAGCGCATCAGCAGGTTCACCAGCGTGGTCTTCCCCGCGCCTGTCGGCCCGACGATCGCGACGGTCTGCCCCGGTGCAACGGTGAGCGAGAGGTTCTCGATCAGCGGCGTGTCCGGCAGGTAGCGGAACGACACATCTTCGAAGTCGACTCGACCATGGACGGCTCCCCGCTGCGCCGACGTGCTGACATCGGGTTGTTGCTCAGGTGCATCGAGCAGGGCGAAGACCCGCTCGGCCGAGGCGACCCCCGACTGCACCAGGTTGGACATGCTCGCGACCTGCGTCAGCGGTTGCATGAACTGCCGCGAGTACTGGATGAACGCCTGCACCTCGCCGATCGTGAGCGCACCCGATGCGACGCGCAGTCCGCCGGCGACCGCGATCAGCACGTAGGTAATGTTGCCGAGGAAGCCCATGGCCGGCTGGATCAGGCCGGACACGAACTGCGCCCGGAAGCTCGAGCGAAAGAGCACGTCGTTGTGCTCGTCGAATGTCTGCTTGGAGTCACCAGCGCGACCGAAAACCTTGACGAGCGCGTGCCCGGTGTACATCTCCTCGATGTGCGCGTTGAGCCGTCCGGTCGTCGCCCACTGTTTGACGAACTGCGGCTGCGCGCGCTTGCCTATCCTCGTCGCGACAAAGATGGAGACCGGCACGGTCACCCACGCGATCAGCGCGAGCAGCGGCGAGATCACCACCATCATCACGAGTACGCCGATGATGGTCAGCAGCGCCGTGACGACCTGGCTCATCGTCTGCTGCAAGGTCTGCCCGATGTTGTCGATGTCATTCGTTGCTCGGCTGAGTACCTCGCCCGTCTGGTGCTTGTCGAAGTAGCGCAGCGGCAGCCGGGCGAACTTCTCCTCCACCTGCTGCCGCAGTCGCAGGACCGCGCCTTGGACGAGGCGCGTCGCGAGCCGGCCCTGCAACGCCGCAAACACCGAGGCGAGTGCGTAGATCAGGAGAACGAGAAGAGCGACGCGGCGAACCGCGTCGAAGTCGATGCCCTGCCCCGGCGTGGTGTTGGCGTTGCGCAGCACGTCGGAGTCGGCGCTACCGGGCCCCCGAGTGCCGAGGAAGCCGGCGAAGATCAGGTCGGTCGCCCGGCCAAGCAGCCTGGGGCCGAGCACGGCGAACGTGACCTGGGTGATGCCGAGCAGGAAGACCAGCACGACTGTCGCCCGCTGCGGATGTAGCAATTCCAGCACCCGG
>JBDSAK010000135.1:0-3058 GCA_039922195.1 Mycobacteriales bacterium | reverse complement strand
GCGTAGACATCCGACTTGGCGCCGACGTCGAGCCCGCGGGTGGGATGGTCGAGCACGAGCAGCCGCAGGCGGTCGCTGATCAGCCACTTGGCCAGCGCGACCTTTTGCTGGTTGCCGCCGGACAGATTCCCCACCGGAAACCGCGGACCCGGGGTCTTGATCCGCAACTTCGCGATCCAGTCCTTGGCCAGCCCCATCTCGCGGCGCGGGTCGACGAACGGCCCGATGGCGACCTGATCGGGGTGCGCCATCGAGATGTTGCGGCCGACGCCGAGCCCGAGTACGACGCCCTCGATGCGCCTCTCCGACGGGACGTAGCCCACGCCGGCGTTCACGGCCGCGACCGGTGAGCCGAGCGCCGTACGCTGACCGTCGATCTCGATGCTGCCGGTATGCCGGGGCTCGGCGCCGAACAGGGTGCGGCAGACGCTCTCGCGGCCGGAGTGCTGCACCCCGGCGATACCGAGCACCTCCCCCGCGCGCACGCTGAAGGAAACATCGCTGAAGCGGCCCGGTATCGACAGGCCGGTCACCTTCAGCCGGACCTTCTCGGCCGGAGCCTGCTGCTCGTCCTCCTTGTAATAGCCGGTGGACAGGTGCCGGCCGACCATCAGGTGGTGCAGCTCGGCGATGTCGACATCCGCGGCGACGCGTTCGGCGACGACCTTGCCATCCCGCATCACGTAGACGCGGTCAGAGACCGCGAGGACCTCGTCCATCCGGTGCGACACGTACACGATGGAGGCGTATTCGCGGAGCCGGCGGATCTGGGTGAACAGCAGGTCGATCTCGGTCTGCTCCAGCACCGATGTCGGCTCGTCGAGGAGGATCACGGGCGGCTCGCTGGTGCGTTCCTCGATGGACAGCACCTTCGCGATCTCCACCATTTGCCGCTCGGCGAAACTCAGCGACTCGGTCACCGCGGACGGCGACGCGGTGCACGACACCTTCGCGAGGTGCGTCGCGGCGCGTTCGTTCAGGTCGCGCCAGCGATAGACGCCGCCGCGTACCGACTGCCCCTCGTTGCCCAACAGCACGTTCTCCGCGACCGTGATGTTCGGCACCAGCGATTGCTCCTGGAACACCATCCCGATGCCGGCCCGCGTCGCGGCGGCCACATTCCGGAACCGCGCCGGCTTGCCGCGCAGCACGATCGTTCCCTTGTCCGGCTGGTACAGGCCGGCGAGGATCTTCAGCACCGTCGACTTGCCCGCGCCGTTCTCCCCGATCAGCCCGACGACCTCGCCAGGACACACATGCAGATCCACGTCATCAAGCGCGACCACACCTGGGAAGCTCTTGCTCAGACCCTTGAGTTCGAGAACGCGGCCATCGCTCGGCTGTCCAGCGCTCATTTGACGACCCGCAGCTTTCCGCGCAGCGGCCACGTCGTGATGGTGACGGCCAACACGATGAGCAGACCCCGCACTGCCTTCTGGTAGTAGGGCTCCACGTCCAGCAGGATCATGCCGTTCTCCAACACGCTGACGATCAGGACCCCCACCGCACTGTGCAGCACACCTCCCCGACCACCCTGCAACAGCGTGCCGCCCACGACGACGGCGGTTACCGCTGCGAAGAGCTGGTCCCGGCCCGCGAGCACATCGCCCTGTCCGATCCGCGCGCTGACCACAATCCCGGAAAGCCCCGCGCACGCACCTGACAGGGCGAAGACGCCGACCTTGTATCGGTCGACGTTGATGCCGGACAGCCGCGCGATGTCCTCGCCGCCGCCGATCACATACGCATACCGGCCGAGGCGGGTGAACCGCTGGATAAAGAACGTCACCAGCAGCACGATCAGCGCCAGCACCGTCACCCGGCTGAGCCCCTCGAATGGCTGCGTCGCGAAACGCTTCAGCGCGATGCTGCGGAAGTAGTCGTCCTTCACATGCGGCGGCTTGCCGGCGAACATCACCGTTGCCACGCCGATCCCGATGGCGCCGGTGCCCAGCGTCGCGATGAACGACGGGATCCTTAGCCGGGTGTTGACCAACCCGTTCAGCACGCCGAAGGCCACTCCCAACAGCAGTGCCAGCGCGCTCCCGCCCAGCCCCAACCGGTTGCCGTTCTGATTGTTGGCCACCAGCAGCGCGACGGCGATCGAGCACGCCCCCATGACGCCCTCGAGCGACAGGTCGATCGCCCCCATGACGATGACGAACGTCAAGCCGCACGACAGGATCAGCAACACTGATGCCTGGTCAAGCACACCCTTGAAGTTCGACAGGGTGCGAAACTGCTCGGACTTCGCGGAAAAGACCAGCACGAGCACCAGCAACGCCAGCGAGGGACCCCAGGTCTGCAGGACGCCGCTGACGCTGAAGCGCGAGCGCCGCGTCGCCGTACCGGGTTCGCCTGTCACCGCCCCCGCGGTCGTCACGCCGGTCGACTCCGGATCAGCACCTACGGCGAGAGGGACCGGCTCGCCGCTCACTGGTTGCCGCATGTGCGCCCTTCAATCCCAACTGCTAGTAGGAAGAGCCCGTCGCCAAGCGGCGCGGCCGGCGTCCGACACAGCTCCCGGCGGAGCCGACTGGCTCCGCCGGGAGACTGCTTCTTTCAGACTGCGTTACTTCAGTAGGTGATCGGGCTGTCCAGGCGCGACCACGGGTTCTTGAACTCCTCGGCGTACTTGCTGGCGTCGGGTTCGGCGGTGAAGTTCGCAGCATTGTTCTTGGTGACCAGTGTCTGCTTGGCGTAGAACTCCCGCTTCGCCGGCTCGAGCTTCGCGATGTCGATCGCGCCGGTGAGCACCTGGTAGCCCATCGCCAGACCGGCGCCGCCCTGCCAGTAGCCGTCGTAGGCCACCGTGGCGACCTGCTCGCCGTTCTGGACGTGGGCCACGGCATCGGGTGCCGCATCGGTGCCGACGACTTCGACCTTGCCGATCTTGCCCGCTGCGCGCAGCGCCTCGGTCGCTCCGAGAGCCATGCCGTCGTTCGCGGCCCAGATGCCGTTGATCTTGTCGCCGTACTTCGTCAGCCAGGTCTTGGTGACAGCGAGCGCCTTGTCGGTCGCCCACTCAGCGGTCTGATCGTCGAGCAGCTTGATGTCC
>JBDSAK010000134.1:0-2511 GCA_039922195.1 Mycobacteriales bacterium | reverse complement strand
CAGCGTCGCAGTCGTCGAGGATGTAGGCGGCTTCGTCGGCGGTGAAGTGCCAATTGAGCGCGGTGTAGAAGAGCCCGGAGCGCTGCGCGGCCCAGCACACTTCGAGGTAGCGCGGGTTGTTGTCCATCAACACGGCGATGTGGTCGCCGAAGCGCAACCCCGCGTCGTAGAAGCACTGCGCGAGCTGGTTCGAGCGGTCGTTCAGCTCGCGGTATGTGACCGTCTCTCCGGTAGCGGCCATGACGAACGCGGCCTGATCGGGCCTTTCGAGCGCGTGTTTACCGGGCCACATACCGCTTGCCTCGACTTCCGAAGCGGAGTCGCTAGAAGGTCGTGATGACGCTCCGGATGACCTCGCCGGCTTCCATCGCGCGGAACGCCTCGTTCACGTCGGCGAGGGCGACTGTTCGCGACACCATCGCGGCGGTGTCGAGGCGACCGGTCTCGATGAGGTCGGCGAAGCGCTGGAAGTCGCGGCGGACCTGACCCGAGCCGTACTTGCAGCCCTTCAACGTCTTCTCGTTGAAGAACAGGTCGAAGGTCGGGATTGTGACCTCGGCTTCGGCGCGGGTCATGCCGACCATCACCGCGGTGCCGCCCTTGCGGATCATGTTGTACGCCTGGAGGGTCGTCTCGGGCAGGCCGATGACCTCGAAGGCGTAGTCGACGCCGCGGCCGCTCGTGAGCGCCTTGACCTGCTCGACCGGGTCGCCGTCGTTGGTGTCGACGAGGTCGGTCGCGCCGAGTTGCTCGGCGGTCTTGCGCTTCATCTCCACCGGGTCGACCGCGATGATCTGCCCGGCGCCGGCGATACGGCAGCCCTGGAGGACCGACTGGCCGACCCCGCCGAGGCCGATGATCGCGACGCTCGAGCCGGGCTCGACGCCCGCCGTGTTCAGCGCGGCACCGACACCGGTTGTCACGCCGCAGCCGATGAGCGCGAGCTGCTCGTCGGGGACGTCGGTCTCGACCTTGACGATCGACGACTGGTCGCAGGTCATGGTCTCGGCGAAGGTGCCGAGGCCGGTCATCGTCATGTACTCGGTCTGGTCGGGGCGCTTGCCGCGCATCGCCATCATGACGTTGAACTCGGTGTCGCAGAGGTGCGACTGGTCGCGGAGGCAGAAGTAGCAGACGCCGCAGGCCGGGATGAACGAGGCGACGATGTGGTCGCCCTTCTTGAGGTGTGCGACCTCGTTGCCGACCTCGATGATCGTGCCGGCGCCCTCGTGGCCGAGAACGGTGCCGGGCATGATGCCCACGTAGCCGTTCTTGAGCGAGAGGTCGGAGTGGCAGACGCCGCTCGCGCCGAGCTGGACGACCACGTCACGCGGTCCGGGCGGAGCGGGCTCGAGGTCCTCGATCGCGAGTGGCCCACCGGTTTCGACGAAGACTGCGGCCCGCATGAGGCCCCCCCTTTTTGCTGAGTCGTTACGGATCCAAAGCTACCGCGAGAGAGCGGGGCCGCGTTTTGGCGGGCTCGAAACTGGGCCGGTCGCAGCGGGCCCCTCGCCTACGATTCGCCGGTGCTCAGCGTTGCGTACTTCGGTCCGGCCGGCACCTTCACGGAGGAGGCGCTGCTGTCGCAAGCGGATCTCGCCGCGGGCGAGCGCACGCCGTACTCCTCGGTTCCGGAGGTGATCGCCGCCGTCGAACGCAACGATGCCGACGGCGGGGTGGTGCCGATCGAGAACATGATCGAGGGCTCGGTTTCGGTCACGCTCGACACGTTGGCCTTCGACAGCGACCTCCTCATCCAGCGGGAGATCGACCTCCCGGTATCGCTCAATCTCTGCGCGCCGGCCGGAGTCGGGCTCGCCGACGTGCGCACGGTCGTCTCGTTCCCGCACGCGCTCGCGCAGTGCCGGGGCTGGCTCGCCAAGAAGCTCCCGGCAGCCGAGCCCCGCGCCTCGCACTCCACATCCGACGCGGCCCGTGAGGTCTCCCGGTCGAAGCGGCGCGATCTGGCCGCGATCTGCAACTCCCTGGCCGCCGATCTGTACGGCCTCGAGATGCTCGGCACGGAGATCGAGGACCATCCCGAGAACCAAACCCGGTTCGTGCTCGTCGGGCGCGGCATCCCCGCGCCCACCGGTCACGACAAGACGTCGATCGTCTGCTTCCAGCGCAAGGACCGTCCGGGCAGTCTGTTGGGCATCCTCCAGGAGTTCGCGGCGCGTGACGTGAACCTCTCGAAGCTCGAGTCCCGGCCGACCAAGCGCAGTCTCGGCGATTACTGCTTCTTCATCGACGCCGAAGGTCATGTTGCCGACGAGCTCGTCGCCGCCGCGCTCCGCAACGTCGCGACGAAGCACGGCGAGGTGAAGTTCCTCGGGTCGTATCCCGTCGGTGGCCCGGTGGAAGCGGGCGCCGAGAAGCGCAGGGCGGTGGGCAAGGCCGAGAAGAACGCGGCGGCGTGGGTCGCAGGATTGCGCGCCCAGATCCGCGATCTCGACGCGTGATCGATCTCAAACGCCTGCGCGTCGACCCCGAATACCGGCGGGGCATCGA
>JBDSAK010000133.1:0-18339 GCA_039922195.1 Mycobacteriales bacterium | reverse complement strand
ATGCGAAGGAAGCGTTGGAGAAGTTGAGCAAGAACGGTGATGTGGGTGAGGACGATGTGCGTCGGGCGGAGAAGGAACTCGATGAGTTGACGCATCGGTTCACGGCGTCGGTGGAGTCGATGCTGGCAGCCAAGGAAGCCGAACTGCTCGAGGTCTAGGACCCGAGTAATCAGCCGATGACCACACCCGACACGCCCCCGGACACCACGTCGATCCCTGCCGACCTGCCCGATGTCGACGAGACGCCGGTTCCGAGGCGGGCTGGTCGCAATCTCCCTGCAGCGATCGGTGTCGGTCTGGTGCTCGCTGCGGTCGTCGTCGGCTCGCTCTATCTGAAGCGACCGTTCTTCGGGATCGGCGTCGTCGGGATAGCAGCCGGTATCGGGATGTGGGAAGTGATCCGCGCGCTGCGCGCCGGCGGGGTCCCGGTGCCGATGCCGCCGCTGTTGGTCGGCGGCCCGAGCATGGTTGCGGCCGCTTACCTGCGCGGAGCCGACGGATTGTCGTTCGCGCTCGTGCTGACCGTGCTGGCCGCGATGGCGTGGATGGTCGCCGAGAACGCGCCCGACTACCTGCGCGGGCTGTCCGGCGCGACGCTCGTGATCGTCTACGTCCCGCTGCTTGCGTCGTTCGCCGCACTCCTTGCCGCCCCCGATGACGGCGCGACTCGCGTGATCGCGTTCGTGGCCGTGACGGCCTGCAGCGACATCGGTGGCTACGCGTTCGGATCGGTGCTCGGCAAGCGCCCGATGGCGCCGACCATCAGCCCGAAGAAATCCTGGGAGGGCTTTGCCGGGAGCGCCGCCGCCTGTCTCGCATTCGGCGGTGCCGTCGTACCGCTGATGCTCGATATTTCCGCCTGGCAGGGCGTCGCCTTCGGTGGCGTGGCGGTCATCGCCGCGACCGTGGGCGATCTCGGCGAGTCGCTCATCAAGCGCGATCTGGGCATCAAGGACATGAGTGACTTGCTGCCCGGACACGGCGGCTTGATGGACCGATTGGATTCGTTGCTGTTCGTGGCGCCGTGCGCATGGCTCATGCTGTCGGTATGGGCACCCCCGATCATTTCGTGACCACTCCCGCGCAGGCGCCGGGCGAGCTGGTCTTCCTCGCGCCGCGCCGTGGCAAGCCGCCGCAGCATCTCGCCGACCTCGACGACGCGAGCCGGCGCACCGCGCTCACTGCGATCGGCGAGCCTGCCTATCGAGCCGATCAGCTGAGCCGGCACTACTTCGGCCGGTACGACGAGGACTCGGCTTCGCTGACCGATCTGCCGGCCGCGCGGCGTGGCGAACTGGCCGCGCAGTTCCTGCCGCCGCTGCTCAGCGTCGTCAAGCATGTCGAGTGCGACGAAGGCTGGACGCGCAAGACGCTGTGGCGGGGGCTGGACGGCGCCCTCGTGGAGAGCGTGCTCATGCGCTACCCGGATCGCGCGACGGTGTGCGTGTCGAGCCAGGCGGGCTGCGGCATGAACTGCCCGTTCTGCGCGACGGGACAGGGCGGGCTGACGCGCAACCTGTCGACTGCCGAGATCGTCGCGCAGGCCATTGCAGCGGCGCGGGCGCTGCGGGACGGCGACATCCCCGGCGACCCGACGCGACTGAGCAACGTGGTCTTCATGGGGATGGGGGAGCCGCTGGCCAACTACGAGGCCGTGCTCGCCGCCGTACACCGGCTCAGCGACCCGGTGCCGCAGGGAATGGGGATCTCGCAGCGCAGCATCACGGTCTCGACCGTCGGGCTGGTCCCGGCGATGAAGAAACTCACGGCAGCCGGACTGCAGGTGACGCTCGCGGTTTCCCTGCACGCACCCGACGACGAGCTGCGCGACACGCTGGTTCCGGTCAACACGCGCTGGCCGGTGGGCGAGGTATTGCACGCCGCGTGGGACTACGCGCGCGTCACCGGTCGGCGCGTCAGCATCGAGTACGCGCTCATCCGCGACATCAACGACCAGGCCTGGCGAGCCGACGCGCTCGGCCGGTTGCTCGCCGGCAAGTTGGTACACGTCAACCTGATTCCCCTCAACCCGACGCCGGGTTCGATCTGGACAGCGAGCCGACGATCGGACGAGCAGCAGTTCGTCCGCCGGCTGCGCGCGCACGGTGTCGCCGTGACGGTCAGAGACACCCGCGGTCGCGAAGCAGAAGCGGCATGCGGCCAGCTCGTCGCCACCACCATCACTCCTGCAACCCCGCGAAATGACCTCTGACAGTGAATCGCCACGCTCAGTTTGCGGAAACCCTCGCGGCCATCGGTCATTTCACTCGGGCGTAGCAGCCCGCGATCAGCTGAGGATGCGCTCGATCGCTTCGTGTTCGTCGCGGGACAACTCGGTGTTGTCGAGGCCACCGAGGTTCTGCTCGAGCTGCTGCACACTGCTGGCCCCGATGAGCACCGACGTCATGACGTCGAGCCGCAGGATCCAGGCGATAGCCAGCTGCGCCAGCGACTGACCGCGGGCCTCGGCGACCTCGGTCAGCGCCCGCACCTTCGTCATCGTTGCGTGGTCGAGCGCCGCGGGCTTGAGGAAATGACCGAGCGCCGCGCGGGAATCCGCCGGTACGCCGCGCAGGTAGCGGTCGGTCAGCACGCCCTGTGCCAGCGGCGAGAACGCAATGGCCCCAATCTTTTCGCGCGACAGCACGTCCGTCAGTCCTTCCTCGACCCAGCGGTTGAGCATCGAGTAACTCGGCTGGTGAATGAGCAGCGGCGTACCCAGGTCATGGAGGATGCGCGCCGCTTCGACGGTCTGCGCCGGGTCGTAGTTGGAGATTCCGGCGTACAGCGCCTTGCCGGAGCGGACGGCGCTGTCCAGCGCGCCCATCGTCTCCTCGAGTGGCGTCTCGGGATCAGGCCGGTGCGAGTAGAAGATGTCGACATACTCCAGTCCCATCCGCTGCAGCGAATCGTCGAGCGACGACAGCAGGTACTTGCGTGAACCCCACTCGCCGTACGGCCCGGCCCACATGTCGTAGCCGGCCTTGGTCGAGATGACGAGCTCGTTGCGGTACGGCGTGAAGTCGGCGGCCAGGTGCCGGCCGAAGTTGCTCTCGGCCGAGCCCGGCGGCGGACCGTAGTTGTTGGCGAGGTCAAAGTGCGTGACGCCGAGGTCGAAGGCGCGGCGCAGGATGTCGCGCTGCACGTCGAACGGCTTGTCGGTCGCTCCGAAGTTGTGCCAGAGCCCGAGCGAAACCGCCGGCAGTTTCAGCCCGCTGTTGCCGCAGCGTCGGTAGGGCATGCTCTCGTAGCGGCTCTCGGCCGCGGTGTAGTCGGTCACGGTGCGGGAGTCTGGCACACCGCGGCCGCGCGGTCAGATCCTCTAAACTGCGCGGCAGACTCCGGCGGGGAAGGGTGTTGCGGCCATGGACGACGACGTCAACGTTCTCGGTGGGCCGCTGGAGCTGTGCGGAAGCGACCCTATGACGGGGTTCACCCGCACCGGTTGCTGCAGTTCTGGCCCCGAGGACGTCGGCAGCCACACCGTCTGCGCGGTCGTCACAGCGGACTTTCTCGAACATCAGAAGCGCGTCGGCAACGACCTGTCGACCCCCCGTCCCGAGTACGGATTCAGCGGCCTGCAGCCGGGTGACCGCTGGTGTGTCTGCGCGGGCCGCTGGTTGCAGGCTTACGAGGACGGCGCCGCCGCGCCGATCGTGCTCGCCGCCACGCACGCGCGCGCCCTCGACGTCGTGCCGTTCGACGCACTGACCCAGCACGCGGTCGACGTACCCGCCGATCCGAGCTCGCTGAGCTAGCCGTCAGCCGAGCGCGCCGCTCGGGATGTACGGCGACATGGGGCCGACAGCGCCGCGCACGCAGAACGAGCCGCTCGGTCGCAAGGAGAGTCGAGCGTCGAGCAGGACGTCGAGCGCCCACTGCTGATCGTGCCGTAGCCACAGGACGTCGAGCTCGTCGGCTGTCGTCTCCGCGAGGGCGGTCCACAACAGTGCCTCGGCCGCCGGGGCCGTCGTCGCGGCGAGTACCGCCGGTCCGGCGTCGGCGCACACGACGTAGCCGCGGCCGCGCGCGCTGTTGGTGACGAACAGCGCTCTGCCTGAGTCCGCGAAGAAGTCGAGGTCGGGTCCGTGCGGAGCGTCGCGCTGCAGCCATGCCACCTCCTCGATCATGTCGCGGTCATCGGCATACGAGCCTTCGACGACGTCGCGTACGGCGGGCAGAAGACTCCGGTCCAGCGCGCCCTTGGCCTCGAACCCAGGGAGCAAATCGAAACCCGCCCGGCGGTAGCGCCGCAGCGCCTTCGGGTCGTCGCTGGCGCAGATCGTGCCGGCGGTCCCGAGTGTTCGCAGTGAGGCGTCGAGCAACTGTCCGCCGACGCCCTGGGCCTGGATCTCGGTGTCGACCGCGAGCAACGACAGAAACCACAGCGAGTCGCGCCGGGTTGCCAGGCTGACTCCGACGATCGCGCCGTCGCGTTCCGCGACGAAAGCGCCATCCAGGTCGTGGGTGAGGCAGTGCAGCACGCGCCGGCGGCCTCGCTCACGGATGTCGTCGGTCAGCTCCGGCATCTCCCAGCCGTACGAGCGACCGGCCAGCCTCAGCGACGTGTACGCCATTTGCCAGGCGGGCCCCGCGTCGTCGGCCTCGAGCGGGCGGATCTCAACTTTTTCGGCCACCACCCGACTCTAGCGAGGGGGATCCAGTCGATCGGCGGCCTAGGCGCCGGGCTGAGACAATGGCCAGCCGAACGCGAATGGCGGAGAGGAGCACGCGTGCGCGACATCGTCCTGCTCGGCTCGACCGGCTCCATCGGGACCCAGGCGCTCGACGTGATCTCCCGCAACCCGGACCGATTCCGTGTCGTCGGAATCGCGGCCGGCGGTGCAAGCGTCGAGAGGCTCGCCAGGCAGGCCATGGAGCATGGCGTCGACGTGGTCGCGGTCGCGCGCGCCAGCGCGGCGCAGGAGCTTCAGCTCGCCTTCTACGCGGAGGCGCAGCGGCGCGGTTTCGCGAACGGCGACTGGCGTCTCCCGCGGATCCTCGCCGGACCGGACGCGGCCACCGAGCTCGCTGCGCATCCGTGCGACGTTGTCCTGAACGGCATGACCGGATCCGTGGGGCTGGCGCCGACACTGTCGGCGTTGGCGGCCGGGCGCACACTCGCGTTGGCCAACAAGGAGTCGCTGATCGTCGGCGGCTCGCTGGTGACCGATCTGCTGCGAGGCCGGCCGGACCAGCTGGTGCCGGTCGATTCGGAACACTCGGCGATCGCCCAGTGCCTGCGCGCGGGCCTGCCGCAGGAGGTACGCCGCCTGGTGCTGACCGCGAGCGGCGGGCCGTTCCGCGGCCGCACCCGCGACGAGCTGGCCGACGTCACGCTCGACGACGCACTCGCGCATCCCACGTGGGACATGGGCCCGGTCGTGACGATCAATTCGGCCACGCTCGTCAACAAGGGACTCGAGCTCATCGAGGCGCACCTGCTCTTCGGCGTGTCGTTCGAGAAGCTCGCGGTCGTCGTACATCCGCAGTCGATCGTGCACTCCATGGTCGAGTACGTCGACGGGTCGACCATCGCGCAGCTCTCGCCGCCGGACATGCGCCTGGCAATCTCGCTTGCGCTCGGCTGGCCGGAACGGGTTGCCGATGCGCAGCAGCCGATGGACTGGACCCGTCAGCACACGATGACCTTCGAGCCGCTCGACGAGGGGGCGTTCCCCGCCGTACAGCTCGCCCGTGAGGTGGGCCGCACCGGAGGCACGGCTCCTGGCGTGTACAACGCCGCGAACGAAGAGGCCGTCGCGGCCTTTATCGCAGGCCGGATCCGCTTCCCGGATATCGTCGACACGGTGGCAGCCGTCGTGGGAGCCCATCAGCCGGTAAGGAACTCCCTGACACTTGTCGATGTTCTAGAGGCAGAGGGCTGGGCGCGAACGCGTGCCAGGGAATTGACCGGATTGATAGCTGGAGTGATCTGAGGAATGTCGAACACCGGACTCGGAATCACGCTGTTTGCGCTCGCGCTGCTGGTCTCGATCATGTTGCACGAGGCGGGCCACTTCCTGACCGCGCGTGCATTCGGCATGAAGGCGTCGCAGTTCTTCGTCGGATTCGGGCCGACGCTGTGGTCGTTCCGCAGGGGCGAGACGGAGTACGGCGTCAAGGCGATCCCCGCGGGCGGCTTCGTGAAGATCGTCGGGATGACCGACGTCGAGGAGATCGATCCCGAAGACGAGCCGCGGGCGTTCTGGCGTCAGCCGGCGTGGCAGCGGTTTACCGTTCTCGTCGCCGGATCGACGGTGCACATGATTCTCGCGTTCCTCATTCTGGTGCCGACCTTCGCGCTCTTCGATCTCGGCACGGGCGGAGTTTCGACCGTTGTCGCAGCGGTGAGCGATTGCGTTCCCGCCGTCGTGACGGAGGAATGCGCGCCAGGAGACGCAGCACCCGCGAAGAACGCTGGGCTGCTCGCGGGCGACACGTTGGTTGAGTTCGCCGGCCGGCCGGTTGCCGACTGGACCGACGACTTCGCTGCTCCCTTGCGTCAGTCGCGGGGGCCGGTCAGCGTCGTCGTCGAGCGCAACGGGCAGCGTGTTCCGCTGACGATCACCCCGGTCGTCGTGAAGCGCACCGACCCGGAAGACCCGGCGAAGACTGTTGACGTCGCGCAGATCGGGGTTGCGGCCACTCGGGCGACAGCCGACCGCAACCTCCCGCAGGCCGCGGGTGCGTCCATCCAGATGATGGGCGACGGCATCTGGGGTTCGGCAAAGCTGCTCAGGAGCCTGCCGGGCGCGATCTGGAAGACGTTCATCGTCACCATCAACGGCGAGGACCGCGAGATCACCGACAATGCGCCGATCAGTGTCGTCGGCGCGTCCCGTCTCGGCGGTCAGGCGCTCGAGGACAGCGGTGTGGCGACGTTCCTCATCCTGGTCGCTGGCATCAACATCGTCATCGGCTTCCTGAACCTGCTGCCGCTGCTCCCGATGGATGGCGGCCACGTCGCGATCCTGTTGTTCGAGAAGGCGCGCGGCTTCATCTACCGCCGCATCGGCCGTCGTGACCCTGGCCGCGTCGACATCATGAAGCTGCAGCCGATCGCGTTGGCCGTCATCCTGTTCTTCGGTGTGATGAGCCTCGTGCTGATCTACGCCGACGTCGTCAACCCGATTGCGAACCCGTTCTGATGACGGCAATCAGCCTGTCGCTCGACCCGCCGCTCCCGAAGATTGCCGACCGCCGCGTCAGCCGGCAGATCCGCGTCGGCAACGTCCTCGTCGGCGGCAACGCGCCGATATCGGTGCAGTCGATGACGACGACCAAGACGGCGGATGTCGACGCAACGCTCCAGCAGATCGCAGAGCTCACCGCAGCGGGCTGCCAGATCGTGCGGGTCGCCGTACCCGACACCGACGACGCAGCGGCGCTACCGGCGATCGCGAAGAAGTCGCAGCTGCCGGTGATCGCCGACATCCACTTCCAGCCGAAGTACGTCTTCGCGGCGATCGACGCGGGCTGCGCAGCGGTGCGCGTCAACCCGGGCAACATCCTCAAGTTCGATGACAAGATCGCTGACATCGCCAAGGCGGCGACGGACGCGGGCATCCCGATCCGCATCGGGGTCAACGCCGGCTCGCTCGACAAGCGGCTTCTCGAGAAGTACGGACGCGCAACACCGGAAGCGCTGGTCGAGTCCGCTCTGTGGGAGTGCTCGCTGTTCGAGAAGTACGACTTCCGCGACATCAAGATCTCCGTGAAGCACAACGACCCGGTCATCATGGTCAAGGCCTACCGGCTGCTTGCCGCGCAGTGCGACTATCCACTGCATCTCGGCGTGACCGAGGCCGGTCCGACGTTCCAGGGCACCATCAAGTCGGCGGTCGCGTTCGGCGCGCTGCTGGCCGAAGGTATCGGCGACACCATTCGCGTCTCGCTCTCCGCGCCGCCGGTCGAGGAGATCAAGGTCGGTACGGCGATCCTCGAGTCGCTCGGGCTGCGCCAGCGCGGGCTGGAGATCGTCTCCTGCCCGTCGTGCGGTCGCGCGGAGGTCGACGTCTACACGCTCGCCGAGAAGGTGCAGGCCGGCCTCGAAGGCATGACCGTGCCGCTGCGGGTGGCCGTCATGGGGTGCGTCGTCAATGGCCCGGGTGAGGCCCGTGAGGCCGACCTCGGCGTGGCCTCCGGCAAGGGCAAGGGCCAGATCTTCGTCCGGGGCGAGGTCATCAAGGTCGTCCCCGAGGACATGATCGTCGAGACCCTCATCGAAGAGGCCATGCGTCTTGCCGAAGAGATGGAATCCGCCGGCGAATCCGGACCGCCGACCGTTTCCGTCAGCTGATCCGGATTCACCTCGCGGCATCGGGTCAGGACGCCGCGTCGGTGCCGACCAGTCCTTCCAGGTTGATGGAGACGCTGGTGCTCCACGGCACCGCGAACGCCGGGTGCAGATGGTCGACGTACAGGTTGGTCACGACATCGCGGAAGAAGTCGGCCGCAGAGCCGACGGGTGAGTTGGCGAGCACCACGAGCTCCATGTCCTGCGGCAGGAAGTATGCGAGTGCCTGCTCGGTCTGGCCAGAACCGTTTCGCCACAGGCCGTTCTTGTTGTATAGCGTCCCGGCCGGTGTGACCTGGACGAGGTCGATGCCGAACGACCGGTCAAGCATCTGCTGCGCCTTCGCGACCGAGACGATGTTGCCGACGCGGCGGAAGTCGTTCATGACGGCCATCAGGTCGTTGACGGACATGTGCCAGCCCGCGCCACCGCTCATGCTCGACAGGTCGCCGGAATTCCAGCCCGCCAACGTGATCGGAAAGTCGTGGGCGAGCGCGTGGTCGGCGGGGTGCGTGAGGGTCGGCCCGGACACGCAGGCGGCGGCGAAGATCTGGCTCTCGACGTAGCTGCGGTACGCGTTGATCGTGACCACGTCCCACAGCACGTCGTTGAAGTTGGGGATCCAGAGCAGCCACGTAATGGACAGGCTGGGCGACACGTCGCCGTTGATGGTTGCGAGCAGGATGCGGCACAACCCGAAGTTCATGTTCTCGTAGTGATAGGTGCCGACTCCGGTCGTTCCGGCGGCGACGCGATCCTTCATGAAGACGAAGTCCGACGCCGACTGTCCGGTGTCGAAGCCAGACGTGTGCGTGAGCAGGTGCCGGAACGTGATCTGACCGACGTTGGGTCCCTTCGCCCAGTAGTCCGGCAGGAACGGCGCGATACGGGTGTCCGGGGACATGCCCTGCGAATCGAGCAGCCTGGTCATTGCGATCGCGGTGATCAGCTTGCTCACACTCCCGACGTGCATGCGTACGTCGGTGTTCCACGCCTGGTTGCCCTCTGTCGGGCGCTGGGCCCAATTCCACTGCCTGGTGTGGATGGGTGCGCCGTGCCGGCGTAGCTGCATCACGTAGCCCGCGGTGCTGTCCTTGAGAGCTGCGTGCAGGGCGGCCGCGAAGCCGGCTGCATCGAGCCGCTGCGGGATTCCGTGCAGCCGCCCGAGATCGAGATAGGGGCTTCCTTCTTCGAGCCCGCGGCTGGTGATGATCCCCTCGAGGTGGGCCGGTCTGAGCTCGTGACGGCTCAGGATCTCCTCATCGAGGTGCACTCGCCGGAGGCCGCTTTCGTCCAGAGCCCGGCGAAGATCGGCGATTTTGTCCGACTGGTCGACCATGACGCGTTCCTTTCGACTCGTAGCCCGCGCTGCGTCAGCTAGCGTGCCTGCTGTGCTCCGATCCTCCTCCGTCCGGCTGCTCGACGAGAGCGATATTTCTGCTGCACGGACGGTCCTGGCCCGCGACCCGGTCACCAACGTCTTCGTGCAGTCGCGGATCGAGGCGTGTGGGCTCGATTCGGGTCGGCTCGGTGCACAGGTCTGGGGCTGGTTCGCCGGCGGCAAACTGCAGTCGATGTGCTACGCCGGCGCCAACATCGTGCCGGTCGAGGCAGGCATCGACGCCGCCCACGCCTTCGCCGAACGCGCCCGGCGATACGGGCGGCGGTGCTCCTCGATGGTCGGCCAGGCCACGGCAATCGCGCAGATGTGGGAGGTGCTGCTCCCGGCGTGGGGACCGGCGCGCGAAGTACGCATGCCGCAACCGCTGCTGGCGATTGACCACGAGCCCGACGTGGCCGGGGACCTCACCGTACGCCGGGTGCGTCCCGACGAGCTCGATCTGATCCTGCCGGCGTGCGTCGCCATGTTCACCGAGGAGGTCGGCGTCTCGCCGGTCGGCACCGACGGTGGTGCGCTCTACCGCGCGCGGGTCGCCGAGCTGATCGGACTGGGTCGTTCATTCGCGCGCATCGAGAACGGCCGGGTCATTTTCAAGGCGGAGATCGGTTCGGCGACGGCGCATGCGTGTCAGGTGCAGGGCGTCTGGGTCGATCCTCAGCTCCGCGGTCGCGGCCTGGGC
The DNA here is from genome assembly GCA_039922195.1 of Mycobacteriales bacterium. Classification (GTDB taxonomy): domain Bacteria; phylum Actinomycetota; class Actinomycetes; order BP-191; family BP-191; genus JBDTYE01. The sequence goes on along the minus strand of JBDSAK010000133.1, from coordinate 7,959 downwards.
ACGATCGGCACCGCGGCCGTCGTCCAGGCGGCGCTCCGCGACATCGCGCCGATCGTCAGTCTCTACGTCAACGACTACAACGCGGCGGCGCGGGCGTCGTACGCGAGAGTCGGCTTCACCCACATCGGCGACTTCGCCTCCGTGCTCTTCTAGACCGCCGCACCGCCGCACCGCCGCACCGCGCGACCGCCCGCCGCTCCCTGTTCTCCGTCTTCTCCGTCTTCTCCGCCTTCCGCCACCCCCCGCCGGATGATCTGTGGCGGTGTTGATCTTGTGTCACGCTCGCCTTGACGCGTTCGGCTGCCACAGATCACCTAGTACACGGGCCCAACGGCGAGGGTTGAGAAGCGGATTGCTCTCGCCCGCCGCTTTTCAGCACCCCTGGCAAGCGGCCGATATCCTGCGGCACCGCACTGTCAACGCTGTCGAGGAGATCTGCCGTGGCCATCCGGATGTCGACGCTGTTCCTGCGCACGCTGCGCGAGGACCCGGCGGACGCCGAGGTGCCCAGCCACCGCCTGCTCGTCCGGGCCGGCTACGTGCGCCGGGTCGCGCCCGGCATCTACACCTGGCTGCCGCTGGGCAAGCTGGTCTACGAGAATGTCGCCCGCATCGTCCGCGAGGAAATGGATGCGATGGGCGCGCAGGAGGTGCACTTCCCGGCGCTGCTGCCGCGCGAGATCTACGAGCAGACCGGCCGGTGGACCGAGTACGGCGACAGCCTGTTCCGGCTCAAGGACCGTAAGGGCAACGACTACCTGCTCGGCCCGACGCACGAGGAGCTCTTCACGTTGCTGGTGAAGGGCGAGTACTCGTCGTACAAGGATTTTCCCGTCACGCTGTACCAGATCCAGACGAAGTACCGCGACGAGGCCCGGCCGCGCGCGGGCATCCTGCGCGGGCGCGAGTTCGTGATGAAGGACAGCTACTCGTTCGATCTGGACGACGCGGGTCTGCAGCGCTCGTACGACGCGCACCGCGACGCCTACATCAAGACGTTCCAGCGCCTCGGGCTGGAGCACGTCATCGTCTCGGCGATGGCCGGCGCGATGGGCGGCTCGGCGTCGGAGGAGTTCCTGGCCAAAGCGGAGACCGGCGAGGACACGTATGTCGCGTGCCGCAACTGCGATTTCGCGGCCAACGTCGAAGCGGTGCACACCGTTGCGCCCGAGGCGTCCGACCCGGCCGCGCACCCGGCGATGCAAGTGCTCGACACCCCGGGTACGCCGACGATCGAGTCGCTGGTCGACAAGCTCAACTCGATGGACCTTGGTCGCGAGTTCACGGCGGCTGACACGTTGAAGAACGTCGTCGTGAAGACGCGCGCGCCCGGTGCGAAGGACTGGACGCCGCTCGTCATCGGCGTGCCGGGTAATCGCGAAGTCGACTTCCGGCGCCTCGAAGCCGGCGTATATCCCGCCGAAGTGGCGATGTTCGAAGCGGAGGACTTCGCCGCCCATCCTGGTCTGAAGCGCGGTTACATCGGACCGCAGGTGCTCGCCGGTCTCGGTTACCGCTACGCCGCCGACCCGCGCGTCGCTCCCGGCACCGCGTGGGTGACCGGCGCGAACGAACCCGACAAGCATGCGGCGTACGTCGTCGCCGGCCGCGACTTCGAGGTTTCGGAGACGATCGAGGCAGCCGACGTCCGCGAAGGCGATGGGTGCCAGAAGTGTGGCAGCCCGCTCCACATGGAACGCGGCATCGAGATCGGCCACATCTTCCAGCTGGGCCGCAAGTTCGCCAACGCGTTCGAGCTCGACGCCCTCGGCCCGGACGGCGAACAGATCCGCATCACGATGGGCAGCTACGGCATCGGCGTGAGCCGCGCGGTCGGTGCGATCGTCGAGCAGAGCTACGACGACAAGGGCATCATCTGGCCGCGCGCGGTCGCACCCGCCGACGTACACATCGTGCCGGTGGGCAAGGGCGACGAGCAGCTCATCGCGGCCGAACAGTTGGCGACCGACCTGGAATCGGCGGGCTTGCGCGTGCTGCTCGACGACCGGCAGCTGCAGGTGGGCGTGAAGTTCAACGACGCGGACCTCATCGGCGTACCGACGATCGTCATCGTGGGCAAGGGTCTCGTCGACGGCAACGTCGAGGTCAAGGACCGCGCCACGGGCGAGCGCGCAGTTGTCGCCCTGACGGACGTGATCGCTTACGTGCTCACCGCGGCGAGCGAGGGCTAGCGTTCATCTGCCGGTGACGAAGGGGTCGGGGGCGCCGGCTTGGCCTCCGGCTGATTTTGCGAGTGCGAGGTGGCGGCACTCGTCGATGAACGCCGTGGCGCAGATGCGTCGCGAGAGCTGATCCGCGACGCTGCCGATCGCTGCGTGGTACGCCTGCACGCACGCAGCTTCCACCGCGACGATGTCGGCGGTGCCGTCGGGTCCGAGCACCGGGTCGGCGTACGCCGGCAGTGCGGCGACCGGCGCGCCACCGAGTACGCGGATGCGTTGCGTCAACACGTCGCGCCTCGCGCGGTGCTCGTCGTAGTGCCGCACCACGACCGCCCGTGTCACCAGCGAGAGCGTCCCGCCTGCTGCGGCCAGGTCGTAGATCGCGGCATGTTCGACGGCGAGTAGCGCGTTGAGTGCCGCGACATCGTCGGCGGGTGCAGCGAGGGCGCTGGTCGGGCGGACGACGGCGAGAGCCGCTCCAGCGAGAAGAACAGCACGCCTGGTCGGCCGTGGCGTCAAGACGGCACCGGCGCGGGGAAGGTCGGCAGCAGGGCGCTGTGTTGCGACTCGCTGCCGGCGATCTCGGCGAGTAGTACGGCGAAGTCGGTCGGTCCGGCGGCCGCGCAGGCGGCCGCGCCATCGGCCGCCGCTGTGCGTTCCAACTTCGCCAGCTGGGCGAAGACCGCGCGCGCCTTCGCTGCCGCCGCTTTCGATGAAGTAGATGAACTCGTTGACGGTGTTTCCCTGGTCGGCTCAGCAGGCACAGTCAGGCCCGGACTCGGCGCTCCGCGCAGCGTCTGGATTCGTTCGAGATGTGCCGCGTGGTGAGCACGGAAATCCGCGAGCAGCGCGGCAGCTGCTGGGATGTCGCGGGCCGCCGCGTCGTACGCCGTGAGGAGTGCAATCTCTCGCGCCCGCGCCGCTGCGATTGCAGTGGGATCGGGTGGTGTCGCGGACGGGGATGGCGACGGTGATTCGCCGGGCGTGGATCCCGAGAAGCCGCTGGGCGCAGCACCGGTCGGCTTCACCGTGCTCGGACCCTTGCGCTTCGTGCACGCCGCCAGCGAGGTGGCGGCGACGGCAATCAGCCCGGCGAGGGCACGTCGACGGGGGAGTCCGGAGTCTTCGGGGGGCATCGCCGACGAGCATCCCACGTGGGGCGCATGCCAGGATCGAGCGCATGAGCAAACTCGCGCCTTCCATCGCCGGCATCGCTTGCGTTGGCATCGACTGCGCGGATCCGCCGGCGCTTGCCCAATGGTGGCAGCAGCTGCTCGGCGGCCGGCTCGAGACCTACGACGACGGCGACGCGCGCCTGTACCCGCCGGACGGTCGCGTCATCGACTTCTACCAGGTGCCGGACGGCAAGACCGTCAAGAACCGGCTGCACTTCGACCTTGCCAGCACGGACTACCGCAAGGCGGTCAAGGAAGCGATCGCGCTCGGCGCCACCACGGCCGACGACGTGTACGACGGCACGTCGTGGCAGGTGCTGCGCGACCCCGAGGGCAACGAGTTCTGCATCCTCAAGCCGAGCAGCCACTGACGAAAGAGGGCGGACGCCCGAAGGCGACCGCCGCTCTCGTTTCCGCCGCCCAGGTTCAGGTGACGACGACTGTGCCCGTCATGTACTGGTGTATGTCGCAGACATAGTTGAACGTGCCGGCGGTGTCGAAGGTGACCTTGCCGGTGGCGCCCTTGGCGAGCTTCTTGGTGTCGAACGTCTTGTCGGTTGCCGTGGCGGTGTGGTCGAAGTCGTCCTTGTTGACCCACGTCACCGTCGAGCCGATTTTGACCGACACCGCAGGCGTCTGGAACTTGTAGTTGGCGATGTCGACCGTGACATCGCCACCCGACGCCGACACCGCCGACGCGGTCGCCGATGACGAGGCTGCAGCGGTAGGCGCAGGCGCCGACGCGGCCGAGGTTGACCCACGGTAGGCAACGCCGCCGCTGCAACCGATGAGGGCTGCAGCGGCGGCGGCGACTACGACCGGCACGCGAAGGCGGTTAGGAAACACCGGCGTCGGTGTCGGGCCGGGCGCCCAGCGAAGCTGACGAGCCGGACTGCTCGTCGAGCTTCACGAAGACATCCGGGACCGGGTAGTTACCGAGCACGAAGTTGAGAATCGCCGCGTGCTGCCGCTCCACCGGGGCGATCGTGGCGACCGCCTTCAGTGCGTCGGGGTTGGTCAGCGTTCCCATCTGCTTGACGTACGTCGCTCCGGCCGTGTTCTCGAGCGTCAGCGCGAGCTGGGCCAGACCTGGCACGTCCTTCACTTCGCCGAACAGCTTGATGACGGTGTCCGCCAGAGCCGGGTTGGGCTTGGTGAACTCCGCTGCACCGGCGATCTTCAACGCCGCGTTGAACGCTGCAGCGTGGTCCTTGTGCTGCATCATCGCGTGCTTCGCGAATTCGGCAACGGCGGGCGGAACGCTCTTGCCGAACTTGCCCTTCGGTGCCTCGGCCAGGGCCGACATGTAGGCGAAGACCGCGAGGTTTTCCAGCGAGGCGTTCGTCGAGAGCGCGGCGATGTCCTTGCCCGCGCCGCCCGCCGACCCACTAGGTGATGCTGCACCCGACGCCGCTGACGACGCCGCTGAGGACGCCGATGACGGTGCTGCCGACGAGCTCTTGCTCGCCGCCGGCTTCGGGTCGTCCTTTCCACACGCAGCCAGCAACACGCCACCGAGGGCAGCGCCCGAGCCGATGAGGAACGTCCTGCGGTTGGCCGAGTGCTCGGCCAGGGTGCGCAGCTTGCCGCGCAGCGACGAACCGAAGTCGCCGAGCGATTCGTGCAGCACGGGGAAGGTCTCCGCGTGCATCTCGTTCATCTGCTTCGTCATCGCGCGAAGCTCGGCCTCGCTGATCTGAAGCGGGTCACGGTCGGTCATTTGACTGCTCCCTCTGCAGGCTTGCGGGCGAGATCGATCTTCTTGAACGTCTCCGGGATGGCGATCGACGGTGCTGCGCCCGGAAGCTTCGCGGCGTCAGTGGCGCCACCGGTTTCCTTGACGGTGATCAGCTCCGGCGCGCCGCCCTTGAGCAGTGCCTGCACGGCGAGCAGCGTCGAGAGGTGCTGTGACTCGACGCCGGCAACCGTGCCGAACAAGAGCCTCACTTCCGGGCTGGTCATCGCGCTCATGATGTTCGCGACGTACGTCGACGTGGCCGTGTCCTCGAGCGTGATGGCGAGCGCGACGACGTCGAGCGGGCCACCAGCCTTCAGCTTCGGCACCGCGGCCATGACAACGGGAGTCAGCTCCGGGTGCGTACCGGTCTGCTCCTTGCCGCCGAGCTCCACGGCGCGGGCGTTGAACGCCTTGCCGTGCTCGGTGTGCTGTTCCATGGTGATTTTCGCGAAGGCGGCGACCGTCTTGATAGCGCGGTCTTCCTTCATCAGGTACGGCAAGGTCAGCGCCGTCTTGTAGGTGAGCACCGCCAGGTTTTCCAGCGACGCCGCGGTTTGCAGTGCTGCGACATCCTCAGCAGCGCCCTGTGCGTACGCCGGACTGGCGGCGAGTGCGCCGAGCCCTGCGGCGCCGACAGCGACACCGGCCATCACCAGAAGGCGCTGCGCCTGCGCTCGCTCGTAGCGCTCCTCCCGAACGGTGTCGGCGTAGCCCCTCTGTGCCCGCCGTTCGAGGCCGACCTCGACGATGCCGTTGAGCGGCTCATTCGCCGCCTTCATCGCGTCGCTGTTCAGGTCTTGGGATTCCTCTATGAGCGCCCTGAAGCGCTCGTCGTCCAGTTCGTGTTCCACTCTGCCTCCCGGGTCATGGGGTGGGCGGGCAGGTTGCCCGTCGATCGCGGTGCCGTGCTGCTTGCGTTATTGGTCGTACTGTCCTTCGTTGCGCACCGGCGTACGGATGGGCCTACGGCTGTGATAGCCAGTAACGGTTCGGTCACGCATCTCGCTGGGTGTCCGAAATGCCGCGAAAGGCTTTCGCGCTAGGGTGATGCGTTGATCGCCACGGCACGCACGTCCACAACACAACAGACACTGGAGGCCGCATGAGCAGCGCGGCAGCCCAGGTCAGGACGCTGGTCGAGCCCGTCGTGACCTCTGCCGGCCTCGATCTCGAAGATGTTGTCGTCCGTGCCACCGGCTCACAGCGCCTCGTGCAGCTGCTGGTCGACAGGGACGGTGGCATCGATCTCGATGCGGTCGCCGCCGTCAGCCGGGCGTGCTCGGACGCGCTCGACGAGGTCGAGTTGTTCGGCGGCGCCTACGACCTCGAAGTCAGCTCTCCCGGTGTCGATCGGCCGCTGACCGAACCCCGGCACTGGCGCCGCAACACCGGCCGTCTCGTGCAGGTACGTCAGCGAGACGGCAAGGACATCACCGGGCGGATCGCCCGCACCGATGCGGACGGAATCACGTTGAGCGTCGGCAAGACCGAGCGCACGATGGCGTACGGCGACCTGGTGCGCGGCGTCGTACAGGTGGAGTTCACGCCGAGTCCCGGCGCGCAACCCGGCAGCGGTGACACCAGCGACGACAGCGGCGACAGCGGCGACATTGACGACATCGACGACATCGAAGGCGACGACGAGGAGGCGGAACGATGAATGTAGACATCGCGGCTCTTCGCTCGATCGAACGAGAGAAAGGCATCGCGTTCGAGACCGTCGTCGACGCGATCGAGAGCGCGCTGGCCATGGCCTACCGCAAGGTCGAGGGCGCCCAAGAGCACGCGCGGGTCCAGATCGACCGCAAGAGCGGCGAGGTCATCGTCTACGCCCAGGAGGTCGACGCCGACAGCACGGTCCTGCGCGAATGGGACGACACCCCCACCGATTTCGGCCGCATCGCCGCGATGACGGCCAAGCAGGTCATCCTGCAGCGGCTGCGCGACGCCGAGCAGGAGATCACGTTCGGCGAGTACGCCGGCCGCGAGGGTGACATCGTCGCCGGCCAGATCCAGCAGCATGAGTCCCGCAACGTCCTCATCAACCTCGGCAACGTCGAAGCCGTCCTCCCGCCTGCCGAGCAGGTGCCGGGGGAGCGGTACGACCACGGCCTGCGCATCCGCGCGTACGTGTTGCAGGTCCACAAGGGCGTGCGCGGCCCGTCGATCACGCTGAGCCGCACACACCCCAACCTGGTGAAGAAGTTGTTCGCGCTCGAGGTGCCGGAGATCGCCGACGGCACGGTCGAGATCGTCGCCATCGCCCGCGAGGCGGGTCACCGCAGCAAGCTCGCCGTTCGCAGCACGGTCCCGGGCGTCAACGCCAAGGGCGCCTGCATCGGCCCGATGGGTGCTCGCGCTCGAGCTGTGATGAGCGAGTTGCACGGCGAGAAGATCGATATCGTCGACTGGTCGGACGATCCGGCGACGTTCGTCGCGCAGGCGCTGCAACCGGCGCGGGTCAACTCGGTCGAGGTGGTCGATCTGGCGGCCCGGTCGGCGCGGGTGATCGTGCCCGACTATCAGCTCTCGCTGGCGATCGGCAAGGAAGGCCAGAACGCCAGGCTCGCCGCCAGGCTCACCGGCTGGCGGATCGACATCCGGTCTGACGCGGCCCCGGCGGCCGTCCCCGAGGCCGGGGTGGCCTCCGATAGCGCCTAGCGGGGTACACTCGGGCGCTGGGCATCATCACGTTCCTGAGCGCACTTGTGTGGGCTGTCGCAGGCGCGGGGCGACGCCCGACCTCCTACGGGTCGTAGCGGTAGACGGCGTTCTCGCCGTCGACCGTGGTGGACGGCTGCCAGGCCGAGGTGCCTACGTGCACCCCGAGCTGGCATGCGTGGAGCTTGCCGAACGCCGACAG